>CAYQDP010000007.1:0-18963 GCA_964416235.1 uncultured Flavobacteriaceae bacterium
CTACAAATTTACAAAATTTACGGCTGATTATAGTATTCGGCTTTGGTGCGCCTGAGTGTATACATACCACCGCCCTTTTTAGCTTCTACTATAAAATAATGCGAGCTTTTCCCGGTAGAAATATACATAATCAGGTTTTTTAGTCCGTATGTGGCGGGTGAATTACAATCGAGCTTGTTAATGATCACTTCATTGCCCTTATCATCAAAAGCCGATTGGTAAACCGAATCGCAGCGATGTAAAACAGTTCCCGTTGCAAAGGTATACACGCGATACGGCACCGACGGATTCCGCTTACGTAACAGTTTTACCACACTATCCTGGAGATTACCTTCAACAAACCATTTGCCTTTTACTAAATCATCCACCACTACTTTTTGGGCCGATGCCGCAAAGCTTATAAAAATAAAAACCGGGATGATTTTTAAAAAGCGTTTATCTCCGTTAAAAAACATCCCGGTTCAATTAGGACAGATAGTTTATTTAAAGTCTGCTGCTGTAGCAGGAACCAGTTCCAAACCTTCGCTGTTTGGTAACATGGTTACACGATAATATTTTGATTTATCAGAGTTAATCTGAATAACATCGTTTTTAACTTTATAATTATTTGTTAATGAATCACAGTAATAAGTACCGGCTTTTACTTCAATGCCGGTTGGATCAACCACATTAGTTTTTAAAGTATTGCAGTTATATAAACTTCCGGTAGAAGAAAATTTAGCTTCCCATGCTGTTCCATTTTTAGGTTGTGTTGGGGATAATTTTAAAGCTCCGTTAGAGTTTAAATCACCGGTTACAAACCAAGATTTTGATTGTAATTGATTAGCTGTTTTTTGAGCAAAAGCACCAAATGCTAAAAAGGCAAATACAGCTGTTAAAAGAATAGATTTCATATTCATGAATTTAATAGCTTAAATATAGCCAAGAATACCTAACTATTCAAGGTTTTTGAGTGAAATTTGGTTAATTGTGAGGGAAATATGGATAAAAGCTACTGGGAACCCCTCCGCCCCTTGGGCACCTCCCCTTAAAAAAAGGGGAGGATTAAATTGAAAGGATGGGGACCTCCCCTTAAAAATGAGGAGGAATTTTATTAGAAAGCTCCAGCTCTCCTATTTGGGGAGGGAGAAAATTAAATATGTAAAGCGCGTTTAGCGGTTGCGTCTAAACAAGCTTCTTTGAAACTTTCAGTGAAGGTTGGATGCGCATGACAAATACGTGCGATGTCTTCGGCGCTGGCACGATATTCCATTGCCACCACAGCTTCCATAATCATATCTGCGGTGCGCGGACCAATCATATGTACACCTAAAATTTCGTCGGTTGCTTCATCACTTAATACTTTAATGAAACCATCAGTATCCATGCTGGCACGTGCACGACCACTTGCTTTAAATGGGAAACTACCTACTTTATATTTTTTTCCTTGTTCTTTTAATTGCTCTTCTGTGTATCCTACAGCAGCTACTTCAGGCCAAGTATACACTACACCCGGAATTAAATTGTAATTCATGTGTGGTTTTTGTCCGGCCATTTGCTCTGCTACATATACACCTTCTTCTTCTGCCTTATGAGCTAACATAGCGCCACGCACTACATCGCCAATAGCGTAAATACCTTCAACATTTGTTTTTAAATGATCATCTACATTTACACGTCCGCGATCATCCAATTTTACGCCTGCTTTATCCAATCCTAAATTATCGGTATACGGACGACGACCTACGGATACTAATACATAATCACCTTTTAATTCTACCTTCTCGCCTTTATCGTTATCTGCACTAACGGTTACCTCCTTGCCTTTATTCTCCACACCTGTAACTTTATGCTTCATGTAGAATTCAAAGCCTAAGTTCTTCTTCAATACACGTTGTAATTCTTTTCCAAGAGCCGCATCCATACCAGGAATTAAACGGTCCATGAATTCAACCACACTTACTTTAGAACCTAAGCGCGCGTAAACACTTCCTAATTCCAATCCGATTACACCACCGCCAATAACAATCAAATGTTTTGGAACTTCTTTTAATTCTAAAGCTTCGGTAGAAGTAATAATTCTTTCTTTATCAATTTTTATAAATGGTAATGAAGAAGGTTTTGAGCCTGTAGCAATGATTGATTTTGCCGCTTCAATTTGTTCTTTGCTACCATCCGCTTTGGCGATTTCAATTACGTTTTTGCTTACGTAAGAACCATGACCAGTATAAACGGTGATTTTATTTTTCTTCATCAAAAAGTTGATACCATCGCAAGTCATTTTTACAACGCCGCGTTTGCGCTCAACCATTTGTTTTAAATTAACCTTAGGGTTTTTCACTTCGATGCCATGCTCTTCAAAATGATGAACCGCATTGTAATAATGCTCAGATGAATCGAGCATTGCCTTAGAAGGAATACATCCAACATTTAAACAAGTACCACCAAGCGTATTGTACTTTTCGATAAGTGCTGTTTTCATTCCTAATTGGGCACAACGAATTGCGGCTACGTATCCACCGGGACCTGAACCAATAATTGCTACATCAAATTTTTCCATAAGGTTTGTTTTAGTCTCCCGTTTATTTTAAGTCGGGAATAATGCGGAGCTAATTTAAGGATTTTTACGCATCTTAAAGCGCAAAAATTGAGAGTAAAGAAGGATAAGTGCAGCCAAAAACACTGAGGCATAAGAGATTAAATCGCCAAACCGAACAAAGAAAGTTTTAACCGAATTAAGCGACACATTTTGGTTTATGACAGCAAACTCCCAATAAGGTTGAGGCTGTGTAATGTTTCCCATGTCATCTATAAAACAACTGATGCCTGTATTCGCTGAACGGATAATGTGTTTACGTGTTTCAATAGCGCGTAATTTGGCGTAGGCTAAATGCTGACGGTGACCGGGAGTGTTGCCCCACCAGCCATCATTGGTGATAATAGAAATGATGTTGGCGCCTTTACGAATATACTCCGCCATAAAATCGCCGTATACACTTTCGTAACAAACGGCAGGAGCCACATTTACATCATAGATTTGATCGCTTAAAACAGTACGCTCCTCTTGTGTAGCTAAACTTCCGCTGGTTCCTCCCAATTCAATGGCATACTTTTCGAAATACTTAAAAATTCCCGGGAATGGCATGCGCTCAACACCCGGTACCAATTTCGATTTATGATAGAATGTGCATTTTTTGTTAGTGTCGATATAGAGAGCGGTATTATACATATCGTAATATTCCTCCGCATAATGAAACTTGCGTGCAGTAGCTGTTATTTCCTCGCCCTTCTCAAATACATGATAAGTACTCGCGCCTGTTAAGATGGCCGCTTTAGGAAAATGAATTTTCATTAAGGTGATAAGATTGGCAATTTCCTCAGATGATTGATAATCGTTTTCACGCACATCTTCGATGATAAAAGTTTCAGGTAACACTACAAGTTCAGTGTTAGCGTTGATTTTTGTTTGAAGAAGCTGTTGATGCAATTGATTTAACTGTGAATTAAAATCAAGTACAAATTTTTCACCGTATGGATCTATATTGGGTTGAATAACCGTTACATTCATTTCCTTATCCGCCTTTACGGAACGAAGCGAAAGAACAACCAAAGAAATTAAAACAGGAATTATCACGAGCGCGATTGGCTTCATATAAGACTTAATATTCTTATACTCGCTGTTGGCTACATTGAAAAGCAAAATATTTACTGCCAACACCCAGAGTGAACCACCGCTGGTTCCTGTTAACTCATACCATTGTACGAATGATGTTGTGTTAGCGAAAACATTACCGATGCTTAGCCAAGGCCAGGTTAAATCCCATAAGGTGTGTCCGTATTCAAAAGCTAACCATAAAGGAACCAACAACCAGAATTTTAATTCGCTGCCGAATACACGTTGAATGCGATACCAAATTAAATACACCCAACTCATGAGAAGCGCATTACATACTATAGCCATGATAGCGCCTTCAAGAGAAGCATTGTAAATCCACCAGGTTGAAATTAAATTCCAGAAAAAGAAAGCAAGATAGCTTAGTCCCCACACCTTTAAACTGCGACGGGAAGTTATTGATTCATGAAGATTTTTTGTGGCGATAAATAAAGGAACAAATCCCACAAAAATCAGAAGCGTAAAGGGCGTAAACCAAGAAGCGGCCAAAATGAGGCCGCTTACTATTACTAAAAATAAATTGGATGCTCTGTTAAGCATAGTTTATAATTTACACAACCCCTACCCCGTGGCAGTTTTTGTATTTTTTGCCGCTGCCGCAAGGACAAGGATCATTACGTCCTATTTTTTGCTCAACGCGAACCGGTTGTTGTTTTGGTTTCTGCTGCTCCTTTTGCTGTTGTACTTCTTCTTCACTGCGTGACTCCACCAATTTTTCTTTCTTTGGTTCAGGTTTTACTTCTTGCGTGAACTTAGCTTGCTTTACTTCCTGCTGATTGCCTTCAACAGGTAAACCACCTTTCATCAAGAATGAAATAATGTCTTTACTGGTTTTCGCAATCATATCACGGAACAAGTTAAACGATTCCAATTTGTAAATTACCAATGGATCCTTTTGTTCTAATGAAGCGTTTTGTACGGCTTGTTTTAAATCATCTAATTCACGTAAATGTTCTTTCCATGAATCATCAATCATTGCTAAAACAACAGTTTTCTCGAAGGCCAACACCATCTCGCGTCCCTTTGTCTCATACGACTTTTTAAGGTTGGCCATGATTTGCAATCCTCTTACTCCATCCGTAAATGGTGTAATGATATTTTCGTACTGATTATTCGGATTGGTGTAAACATCTTTAATAGTCGGGAATACTGCATCTGCAATACTTTGTGATTTTGCCTGATATTGCTTTAAAGCAACATCAAACAATTTTTCAGTCACTTCAATATCACGTGATGAGTTAAATTCTTTTTCGTTAACAGGACTTTCAACTCCAAATACTTTAATACACTCTAATTCGAAACTTTCAAAATCCTTGTTTGGCTGGAACTCGGAGACCATGTTCTCCGAAACTTCAAATAACATGTTGGCAATATCGATACTTAAACGATCTCCATACAATGCATTACGACGACGTTTGTAAATTACATCACGTTGCGCGTTCATAACATCATCATACTCAATTAAACGTTTACGAGTACCGAAGTGGTTTTCCTCCACCTTCTTTTGTGCACGTTCAATAGATTTGGTGATCATGCTATGCTGAATAACTTCACCTTCTTGTAGTCCCATGCGATCCATTAACGAAGCAATTCTCTCGCTTCCGAATAAACGCATTAAGTTATCTTCTAAGGAAACAAAGAATTGAGATGAACCCGGATCACCCTGACGACCTGCACGACCGCGTAACTGACGGTCGACACGTCTGCTCTCGTGACGTTCAGTACCAATAATCGCTAAACCACCGGCATCTTTTACTCCGGGGCCTAACTTAATATCCGTACCACGACCAGCCATGTTGGTGGCGATGGTTACAGTTCCTGCCTTACCTGCTTCCGCAACAATTTCCGCTTCCTTCTGATGTAATTTCGCGTTTAACACATTGTGCTTAATGTTGCGTAACTTCAACATACGGCTTAATAACTCGGAAATCTCAACTGAAGTGGTACCAACCAAGACAGGACGTCCTGCCGCTACTAATTTTGCAGTCTCTTCAATTACCGCGTTATATTTTTCACGTTTTGTTTTGTAAACTAAATCTTGCTCGTCTTTACGAGAAATAGCGCGGTTCGTTGGAATAACAACCACATCCAATTTGTAAATGTCCCAAAACTCTTGTGCTTCCGTTTCAGCAGTACCGGTCATACCGGCGAGCTTGTTATACATACGGAAATAATTCTGTAAAGTAATGGTCGCGTACGTTTGAGTAGCTGCTTCAATCTTCACATTCTCTTTCGCTTCAATCGCCTGATGCAAGCCATCGCTGTAACGACGACCTTCCATGATACGACCGGTTTGCTCATCAACAATTTTAATTTGTCCGCCATCAATTACATACTCAACATCCTTTTCGAAAACAGTATATGCTTTCAGTAATTGATTTACAGTATGAATACGTTCACTCTTTACAGAGAAATCGCGCATTACCACTTCTTTTCTTGCTGTTTTTTCTTTTGGATCAGTAACTGTTTTTTCAATATCAGCAATTTCATCACCCACATT
This sequence comes from uncultured Flavobacteriaceae bacterium, assembly GCA_964416235.1. Taxonomy (GTDB): domain Bacteria; phylum Bacteroidota; class Bacteroidia; order B-17B0; family Aurantibacillaceae; genus JAHEYG01. The sequence goes on from CAYQDP010000007.1 coordinate 6,153, forward strand.
TGGAATGATAAAGAATTTTGGATCGTCAGTATTTGCGGTTATTAATTCAATTCCCTTTTCACACAAATCAACAGAGTTGTGCTTTTCATCAATAACGAAATATAGTTCTGCATCAATTTTATGCATTTCCTTGTTTTGGTCTTGCATATAATGATTTTCCGTTTTTTGCAATAAAGCTCTTACGCCATTCTCACTTAAGAATTTAATTAAGGCGCTGTTCTTTGGCAATCCGCGATAAGCACGTAATAACGGAATACCTGCTTCTTTCTCTTTTCCTTCGGCAAATAATTTTTTCGCGTCAGCTAAACAGGTTAGAACATATTGCTTCTGTGCGTTTACTAATTTTTCAACGCGCGGTTTGAACTCATTAAATTCATGTTTATCACCTTGTGGCGTTGGACCTGAAATAATCAATGGCGTACGCGCATCATCGATTAATACTGAGTCAACCTCATCCACAATAGCGAAATTATGTTTGCGTTGTACCAATTCATCCACACCGCGCGACATGTTATCACGCAAGTAATCGAAACCAAATTCGTTATTCGTACCGTAAGTGATGTCGCAATTGTAGGCATCACGACGCTCCTGTGTGTGTGGCTCGTGCTTGTCAATACAATCTACGCTTAATCCATGAAACTGGAATAAAGGAGCATTCCACTCACTATCACGCTTTGCAAGGTAATTGTTAACGGTTACCACATGTACCCCACGACCGGCCAACGCATTTAAGAAAACGGGAAGTGTTGATACTAAGGTTTTACCTTCACCGGTAGCCATCTCCGAAATTTTTCCCTGATGTAATACAATACCACCGATTAACTGCACATCATAGTGCACCATGTCCCAAGTGATATCTGCTCCTGCAGCTTTCCATGTATTTTTCCAATACGCCTTTCCGCCTCTGATTTCTACATTCGAATGTGTTTTTGAAATTTTAGTATCAAAATCGTTTGCAACAACCTCTAGCTCCTGATTTTCTTTAAAACGGCGTGCAGTTTCTTTCAATACAGCAAAAGCCTCCGGTAAAATATCATTGAGAACATCTTCGATTTTTTTGGTAATCTCTGCTTCAATCTCATCAATCTCTTTATACAATTCTTCCTTAGTGTTAACATCCATTGTAGATTCAGATTCAATTCTCGACTGAATGCCTGCGATTTTGGATTTTTCTTCAGCAATGTTTGCCTGAATTTGTTCTTTGAGCTTTGTTACCTTGTTGCGCAACTCGTCATTAGAAATAGATGAGAGCGTTGCAAAAATTTTATTAATCTCTTCAACAATGGGTTCAATATCGCGAATGTCTTTTTCCGACTTTGTTCCAAATACTTTTTTAAGGAAACCAAACATAATTCTGTGTAAATTTTATAAGCTATCAAAGGTAATAAAAAAAGGCTAGTACGATTGGAATAAAATACGTTTGAAAACCAACAAATTGGCTTTTTTTAACCATTTACAGGGTAAAAGCCGCCAATTATTTAGCGGGCTTTTGAGTTTGTTTTTAAAAGCCTATTTTTAGCTTATCGTATATGCTTAAACGTGTGTCACTATATTTATTTGTCCTTCTTTTTTTGGTTACACGTTTAGCCTTTGCACAACAATATAATTTTAAAAATTATTCCGCCGAAAACGGAATGCCCTTTGTTCAGGCATCATGCTTGATACAAGACAAATTAGGTTATATATGGACGGGCGGTTACGGTGGTTTAAGCAGATTTGACGGAAAAGTGTTCTTGAATTACTCACCCAAAAACGGATTAATCAATCATTATGTAAATGCCGTTTGTTGTAATGATTCGGGGATTATTTTCTGTGGAACGGCTGAGGGATTAAGTGTTATTCGCAATAAGAAAATACTTAATTACAATGGAAGCAGCGGTTTAAAAAACACAAATATTTCCTCGTTAGTATTTGATGAAAAAAACGGACTTTACATCGGAACACGAGAGGGCGTTTATCTTTTTAGCAACAATAAGTTTATAGAGCTTCCGGATTTTAAAGGGATGGAAATTAAATCGCTTTATAAAAGCAAAAGCGGAATTATTTGCGTTGGCAGTTCGCTTGGTTTGTTTTATTACAATCATGTAGCAAAAAAATCATTTAAACAGAAAAACACTGCCGGCGACAATATCAATTGCATTTCAGAATGTCCGGAAACCGGGCATTTACTTGTAGGAACAGGAACAGGATTCAGTAAGATAATTATTCCCGGTGAAGACCCAATTAACTTACATATAGAAAACGGTTTGATCGATGAAAATATCACCTCCATTTTGTGCGAAGGACCTGAGAATATCTGGATTGGTTCGGGAAGCGGATTACTAAAATACAACGGTAAAGCTTTTGAATATTACAATTTATACAATGATAATAATGCTAATCACATTCGTTGTATCATAAAAGATTCAGAAGAAAACATTTGGGCAGGAACGCATAGTGGATTATATCGCTACAGAGACAATGCATTTTCTAGTTTTGATAAAAGCACCGGGATTGGTAATGCATTTGTTTTTAAAATTCTCAAAGACAAGGAAAATAGTATTTGGTTTTGCACAGATGGTAACGGAGTATATAAATATTCTCAAGGCTTTTTTAAAAATTACTCCACAAAAGACGGACTACTTGACAACTCGTGTACCAGCGCCACTCTAATTGAAGATGGTTCTATTTGGTTCGGAACTAATTCCGGCATTTCCATTTTCAGAAATAATCATTTTGAAAAATTTAGTGGCAGCGCATCGATTAAAGTAAAAGGTACTTTATCGGTTCAATATCTTGATAGCAAAGGAACATTATGGATTGGCGGACAAAACGGAGCGGAAGCAATCAAAAAAGAAAACGGAACTTATAAAAGTTACTTCTATACAATTCCTGAATTATTAAAGGAATCCGGTGTGCAATCCATTGTTGAAGACAAAAATGGCAACCTTTGGCTAGGAACTTTTTTAGGGGGCTTATTTAAATTAGAAAACAATGAATTTGTTTATCAAAACAAAAAATTAAACATAAAAGCAGAATCATTTTTTACCTTGTTAGTTGATCATAACAACATAATGTATGGAGCCACACTGAATGGTTTATGGATTTATGATTTGAACAAAGGAACACAACAATACATTTCCGATAAAGACGGATTAAATTCTGAACTAATTTATCTTTTACATTTTAGCGATAATGAAAACACATTATGGGTTGGTACTAATCAGGGTATCAATAAATTTAATCTGAAAAAATTCAGAGAAACAGGTAAAATTGAAATCAACTCATACGGAAAAACTGAAGGCTTCACAGGAGTTGAATGTAATAATTATGGTATTTTGGAAGAGGAAGATGGTACACTTTGGTTTGGAACTGTGAGCGGTGTTGTAAAACATAATCCCAAATCAATTAAGAGTAATTCGAAATTACCAGACACGTATATTCAGAATATTAAACTATTAAGCGAAGATACTTTACTCGCAAACGGTTCCGTTTTACCCTACGATTATAACAACATTACTTTCTATTACAGAGGTATTTGTTATACAAACCCTGAAAAAGTTCGTTACATGAAAATATTAGAGGGCTATGAAAATACATGGTCGGAACCAAGTACCGAAGACTACAGTAAATACGCTAATTTACCTGCAGGAAAATATACTTTTAAAGTAAAAAGTTGTAATAACGAAGGCGTTTGGAGCGAAGAACCTGCTTCATTTTCGTTTGAAATTGAATTACCATTTTTTAAAACGTGGTGGTTTATTTCACTTTTAGTTATTGGCATTTCAGCAAGTGTTATTATTGTTTTCAGGGTGCGCCTACAAAACATCCGCAAAAAACAAAAAGAAGAATTTGAAAAGAAAGTAGAAATTTCGAAAGTAGAATTAAAAGCATTACGTGCCCAAATGAATCCGCACTTTGTGTTTAATTCTTTAAACTCTATACAGCACTACATTCTTAACAGCAATAGTGAAGAAGCTGCGCGTTACCTCAACAAATTTGCCAAATTAATGCGTGTCATCTTAAACAACACCGAAAAACCAATGGTAACCATTAATGAAGACGTGGAATCATTGCGTTTATATTTGGAATTAGAGCAAATGCGTTTCGACGGGAAATTTGATTACAGCATCAATATTTACCCTTCTGTTGATGGTGATTACGATGAGATTCCCCCAATGTTAATGCAACCATATATTGAAAATGCAATCCTTCACGGATTAAATCCAAAAATCGAAAAAGGTCATTTGGATATTGATATTTTCGCAAAAGACAATTACATTGTATGCAGAATTAAAGATGATGGTATTGGCCGCGACAGTGCAGGAGAAATTAAAAGAACACAGCCTGGCCATCAACACAAATCATTAGGCATGAAAATTACAAGTGAACGCGTGAGAATACTAAATGACATTAATAAATCGAATTTGAGTGTTTCAGTTACTGATTTAAAAAATAACGAAGGGAAACCATGCGGAACCATGGTTGAATTATTTATCCCACACATAAATTAATTGTTATGATAAAAGCATTGATTATAGAAGACGAACAAAAAAGCCGCGAGATGCTGGCTATGCTCGTTGAAAAAAATTGTCCGCAATTAGAAATAATCGGATTAGGTAAAAACGTAAAGGAAGGCATTGATTTAATCAATAACTCAAAACCTGATTTGGTTTTCTTAGACATTTCTATGCCCGACGGAACAGGATTTGATTTATTAGAAGCTGTGGCCGGAAAAAAGTTTGAATTAATCTTTACTACCGCAACTGATAAGCACGCGTTAAAGGCAATTAAATACAGCGCCTGCGATTATTTATTAAAGCCAATTGATATTGAAGAATTAAAACAAGCAGTAGAAAAAGTTTCTCAAAAGAAAAATGCCACTCCTTCAATGGACAATCTTCAATTTCTAATTCAGCAGTTAAAAAAGGCTGATGATAACTATCAGAAGATAACCCTACCAACAGGAAATGCTTATGAAATCATCAACATTAAAGACATTATACGTTGTGAAGCGGATGCCAGTTATACCCACTTTCATTTGGTTGGTGGCAAAAAATTAATGGTTTCGGCAAGTTTAAAGCATTACGAAGACCTTTTGCCTGAAAATGAATTCATCAGGGTTCACCACCAACATCTCATTAATATGAACCACGTAACCAGATACTTAAAGCAAGATGGGGGTTATGCTGTAATGAGCGATGGCACTCAAATTGAGATATCGCGACGTAAAAAAGATGCCTTTATGGAGCGATTAAACAGGATTTAATTCTTTGCAAATAACCAGATATAAAGAAAAACCTGCCACTTGTTAGGCGGGTCTTTTTTTGCCCTTTTTCCGACTATATCTTTACTGTACGTTCTTTGCTAAGGGTTTTTGTTTAGTTTATAACTAAACCTTAAAAGATAAAAGCCATCAATATGTTTCGCGGGGATGTACATATTGGTGGCTTTTTTATTTGTACTAATTTAACCTCATCCATTTCTTCAGCTCTTCTTATTTTGTAAAAGAAGTATCGGAAATAAAAAAGCCTCACTAATCTCTTAGCAAGGCTTTAATTGTATTAAACTTTATCGTTTTTTAATTAATGTTTAGTGTTTTTCATTGTTTTAAAAAACTACTTAAGAAGCATTAAAAAACATTAAACACTAAATTAATAATGAAGAACAGGATTAATGATGATGACCATGCGGACCATGAACATGTCCGTGATCTAATTCTTCAGCTGTAGCATCGCGTACTTCTAACACTTCGCCAACAAAATGTAAATCATGTCCTGCTAAAGGATGGTTGAAATCCATGGTTACATGTGCTTCTGCAATTTCCATTACTTTACCAATTAATTGGTTTCCGTCTTGATCGTGCATCGCAATATCTTCTCCAACTTTTACGCGAGCGTCATCAAATTTTCCATCCACAATAAATGCTTGTTTATTTACTTTCACTACATAATCTTGCTCAACTAAACCGTAACCATTCGCTGCAGTAATTCTGAAATCAAATTTATCTCCCACTTGTTTACCTTCTAATGCTGCTTCAAAATCCGGCAACAATTGTCCGAATCCAAATAAAAACACAAATGGATGTTCGTTACTGGTTTGTTCTACTAATTCCTCAGGACCATTGTTTTTGCTTGCAGTTAAATGGTAATTTACCGAAACTGCTTTGTTGTCTGCTATCTTCATTTTGTTTTGTTTTTTATTTCACGCAGAGGTTTACGCCCACTGAGGAAATGGTTGTTTTATTTTAATTAAGATCGAATTTAATTCCTTGAGCTAAAGGTAATTTTTTACCCCAGTTAATCGTATTGGTTTGACGACGCATATAAACTTTCCAGGCATCTGATCCGCTTTCACGTCCGCCACCGGTTTCTTTTTCACCACCAAATGCACCACCAATTTCTGCACCTGAAGTTCCGATGTTTACGTTAGCAATACCACAATCACTACCAACTGCTGATAAAAATTCTTCCGCTTCACGCATGTTTAAAGTCATGATAGAAGAAGATAATCCTTGAGGCACTCCATTTTGCATCGCTATCGCTTCTTCAATGGTTTTATACTTCATAATGTAAAGAATTGGTGCAAATGTTTCGTGCTGAACAATTGCGAAATCATTCTTTGCCTCAATAATTGCAGGCTTTACATAACATCCGCTTTCATACCCTTTACCTTCTAACACACCACCAGGAACGATTGTTTTACCGCCTTCCGTAATAGCTTTCTCTAATGCGTTTTTATAATTGTTTACGGCATCTTTATCAATTAACGGGCCAACATGATTGTTTTCATCCAATGGATTTCCGATACGTAATTGTCCGTATGCTTTCACTAAACGCTCTTTAAATTTATCGTAAATGCTTTCATGAATAATTAAACGACGAGTAGTTGTACAACGCTGTCCGGCAGTTCCAACCGCGCCAAATACCGCTGCAGTAATTGCAATTTCCTGATCAGCATTCTCAGAAACGATAATAGCATTATTACCACCCAACTCCAAAAGAGATTTACCAAAACGTTCTGCTACTTTCGCACCAACAATTTTTCCCATACGAGTAGAACCCGTTGCACTGATTAATGGCATACGGTGATCAGCGGTCATAAATTCACCAACTGTATAATTACCATTGATGATACATGAAATACCTTCCGGTAAATTATTTTCAGCCGCCACTTCATTCCAAATATTCTGACAAGCTACCGAGCATAAAGGTGTTTTTTCTGAAGGTTTCCATACACACACATCTCCGCAAATCCATGCTAAAGCAGTGTTCCAACTCCACACAGCAACAGGGAAATTAAATGCGCTGATAATACCAACAACCCCTAACGGATGGTATTGTTCGTACATACGATGCTGAGCGCGTTCACTGTGCATAGTTAAACCGTATAACTGACGAGATAATCCAACCGCGAAATCGCAGATGTCGATCATCTCCTGTACTTCACCTAAACCTTCTTGTAAAGATTTTCCCATTTCGTAGGAAACCAACTGACCTAATTCATTTTTCTTAGCGCGTAATTTATCGCCGAACTGACGAACATATTCACCACGCTTTGGTGCAGGAATAGTACGCCAATGTAAAAAAGCTTCATGTGCTGCTTTCATTACTTTGTCGTAATCGGCTTTGGTTGCCGATTTAACTTTAGCTATTAATTTTCCGTCAACCGGACTATATGATTCGATTAAATCGCCACCTGAAAACCAGTTTTTACCGGTTGAGCAGCCTTCGTTTACTTCTTTAATGCCTAATGCTTTTAATACTTTTTCCATGTGCTAAAAAATTGAGGAGTGTAAATGTACGAATAAAAGGTTATTTGTTATAGGGTTATTCGTTATAAGTATCGGCTGATTGTGTGGGATTTAACGGATAACTTATAACTTTATAACCAATAACCTTCAATTGTTTTGTGATAAAATCATATTCTTTGGAGCTCTCGATTGGGGCCTAGGTCACGCGACGCGCTGTGTACCAATAATTAAGGAATTACTAAAACATAACAGGGTAATTTTAGGGGTAACGCCACTTACCAAACCGATATTTGAGGAGGAATTCCCTGAGGTTAAAAAGATTGAGGTTCCCCCTTACAACATTACCTACTCCAAGCATCTGCCCCTTTGGTTAAAATTAGGGATTAGCTATCCTAAAATTTCAAAGATTATAGCCAACGAAAATAAACTTCTTGAAAAAATAATTAACGATTATAAAATTGATGTTGTGATTAGCGACAACCGCTTTGGTTTACATTCCAAAAAAGCACATTGTGTTTTCATTACGCATCAATTATTTTTAAAAGCGCCGGTATTTGAAAATTTTGCTCAGAAACAAAATAAAAAATACATTCTAAATTTTGATGAAGTTTGGGTTCCGGATTATGACAACATTAACGAAAGCTTAAGTGGTAAACTTTCGCATTTCGAAAACTATCATAGCAATGTAAAATTTATTGGTCCGAAAAGCAGATTAAATGATGTAATTTGTGAAGTAGAGAAAAACAAATACGACTATTTATTTTTATTATCGGGGCCCGAGCCGGGAAGAACCATCTTAGAGAATGAACTTTTATTAAAAGCCAAAAATTCAAACAAAAAAATAGCTTTAGTAAGAGGCACGAAAATAAAGACTCAAGATTCAAGATTTCACGGAGTTGATATTTTTGATTTTCCGAAAAAAGAAGAGCTTAAAAAACTGATTTTATCTTCGGGCAAAATTATCTGCAGAAGTGGCTACAGTACTTTAATGGATATGCATTTGTTGGGTATAAAAGAATTAATTTTAATCCCAACGCCCGGACAAAGTGAACAGGAATATTTGGCGGAATATTGGCTACAACATTTTAATTCGAAAATTATTTTAGAAAAAAACTTAACGCAATTTACCTTATGAAAAAACTAATTTTAATTCTTATTGTTTTGATTGGCGGTTTAGCTTATGGTCAAACCAACGACAAGCCTATTTACGATTCAATACTCGCTAAAAAACTAGGTGCGGATGAACGCGGCATGAAAAAATATGTGTTCTGCATTTTAAAAACCGGTCCGGCTAACATTACTGACAAAGCAAAAAAAGACAGCTTGTTTGCAGGACATATGAATAATATTGGGAGAATGGCGGATGAAGGAAAGTTAGCCATAGCGGGACCTTTTATGAAAAACGATCGACAATACAGAGGCATTTACATTTTTAACGTAAGTACCATTGAAGAAGCAGAAAAATTAACAGAAACGGACCCAGCTATTAAAGCAGGTGTTTTTGTGGTAGAATTAACCGAGTGGTATGGGTCTGCCGCTTTAATGGCAACGCCTGAACTACATAAAAAAATACAGAAAAAAGGATTTTAATTAATTGCTTAACTTTACAACATGAGCACAGCACAAGTCGGAATAATTATGGGCAGTCAAAGTGATTTAAATATCATGAATGCGGCTGCCGAAGTTTTACAAAAATTTAATATCCCTTACGAAATCGATATTGTATCAGCGCATCGTACGCCTGATAAAATGTTTGATTATGCGAAAAGCGCCGTTGACCGCGGATTAAAAGTAATTATTGCCGGTGCAGGCGGAGCTGCGCATTTACCCGGCATGGTTGCATCACTTACGCCGCTTCCTGTAATTGGTGTGCCTGTAAAAAGCAGCAACAGCATTGATGGTTGGGACTCTCTATTATCGATTGTACAGATGCCTAACGGTGTGCCCGTAGCTACCGTTGCCGTAAATGCGGCGCAAAACGCCGGTATATTAGCCGTTCAGATTATCGGCTCCAATAATAAAGACGTATTGAAACAATTAGCTGCTTTTAAAGAAGAATTAAAAGAAAAAGTAAACAAATCTTCTTCTGAAATGAAGAAGTAATTGATGCGCTTCGATAAACTCAGCGACCTTAATTAGATAAATAAAAAAATCCCGCCTTTTGAGCGGGATTTTTTATTGAAATATAATTTAGATTAGTAACGGTAATGTTCAGGTTTGTAAGGACCTTGAACTTTCACACCGATGTAATCAGCTTGTTCTTGATTTAAAACATCTAACTCAGCACCTAATTTGCCTAAGTGTAACATCGCTACTTTCTCATCTAAATGCTTAGGTAAAGTATAAACTTTCTTCTCGTATTTAGAAGTGTTAGTCCATAATTCTAACTGAGCTAAAGTTTGGTTGGTAAATGAGTTACTCATTACAAAACTTGGGTGACCTGTAGCACAACCTAAGTTTACTAAACGACCTTCAGCTAACACAATGATATCTTTTCCGTCGATGGTATATTTATCAACCTGAGGCTTGATAGTGTCTTTAGTTTTTCCGTAATTCTTGTTTAACCAAGCCATATCGATTTCAGTATCGAAGTGACCAATGTTACAAACGATAGCGTTATGCTTCATCATTTTGAAGTGACGGTCAACAATAATGTCTTTGTTACCTGTAGTAGTAACTAAGATATCAGCGATTTTAGCTGCATTATCCATTTTCATTACTTGGTAACCATCCATACAAGCTTGTAAAGCACAGATTGGATCGATTTCAGTAACGATTACACGTACACCTTGAGAAGATAAAGATTGAGCTGAACCTTTTCCGACATCACCGTAACCAGCAACCACTGCAACTTTACCTGCTAACATAATATCAGTTGCACGACGGATAGCGTCTACTAATGATTCGCGGCAACCGTATTTATTATCAAATTTAGATTTAGTAACTGAATCGTTAACGTTAATAGCAGGTAACAATAAAGTTCCTTTAGCCATACGCTCATATAAACGGTGAACACCGGTAGTTGTTTCTTCAGATAAACCACGGATGCCTGCAGCTAATTCAGTGTATTTATCAAACACCATATTAGTTAAATCACCACCGTCATCTAAAATCATATTTAATGGCTGACGGCTTTCACCGAACCACAATGTTTGCTCGATACACCAGTCAAATTCTTCAGCAGTTTGACCTTTCCAAGCATAAACCTGAATGCCTGCAGCAGCAATTGCAGCAGCAGCATGATCTTGAGTTGAGAAAATATTACATGAACTCCAAGTAACCTCAGCGCCTAATTCAACTAAAGTTTCAATTAAAACTGCAGTTTGGATTGTCATGTGCAAACATCCTGCGATGCGTGCGCCTTTTAGAGGCTTTGATGGACCATATTCTTTACGTAATGCCATTAAGCCCGGCATTTCTTCTTCGGCTAATTTAATTTCTTTACGTCCCCACTCTGCTAAAGACATATCTTTAACTTTATAAGGAAGGTACTTTGTTGCGGTTACTGTTGACATGATTTTATATTATTTATATTTATTTTTTAAAGGATAACAAAGATAAGCCATAAGTTTGTAACACTCAAAAAAATAACAGATTTGCATCACATAAGTTCAATACACGATCATGGCCGCTTAGGGCTACTGCATTTGCCTGATTTCTCGAAACTTATGAAGCTGGAAGCAAAACGGGATATTGAGAAAGGAGGCACTACTTACTTGTTAGAAAAGCTTTTTAATCACCCTGTTGAATTACTTTACACGAATGAAGGCAAGCCCTATTTAAACAATAAAACTTGTCACATTTCCATTACCCATTCGCACGATAAACTGGCAATTGTTGTAAATGAAAACAGCGAAGTTGGTGTAGATATAGAATTGATTCGCGACAAGGTTTTAAAAATTAAACATAAATTTTTATCCGAAACAGAGTTGAACAACTGTAAAGATGATGTACAAAAACTGATTACCTATTGGGCTTGTAAAGAGGCGATGTATAAATATTACAGCAAAAAAGAAGTTGACTTCATTGAGCATTTGTTTGTCCACCCATTTATTGAAAAGGAAAAAGGTCTAACTGTTGGCGAAATTAAAATTGGAAACTTCAATAAAAAATTAAATCTTCACTACGAGAAAACCGACGAATACATGTTGGTTTACACATTGGATGAAATTGGATAAACTTATAACCCAAACTAAAAACGCAAAGTTAGTCGTACTGATTGACCCTGATAAATTCAATCCGGATTTAATTAAGTTATGCAATAAAAGTAAGGTGGCTTTTTTTTTGGTTGGAGGAAGTGAGTTAAAGGAAAATAATTTGAGTAAGGTTATTTCTTCCATCAAAAAATTAAGCAAAAAACCGGTTATCCTATTTCCAGGTAACGAAACTCAGATTTCTAAAAACGCGGATGGAATGCTTTTGTTGAATTTAATTTCAGGCAGAAATCCCGATTATTTAATAGGAAAACACGTGAAGGCGGCAAAAACAATCGTTCGCAGCAAAATTGAAACATGGCACACCGGTTATATTTTGATTCATGGCTCTAAAATTTCAACAACACAAAGGGTAACCAAAACAGAGGCTCTCAAAAATTTAGATGAAATTGTAAGTACTGCTATTGCGGGAGAATTACTGGGTTCAAAAGCCATCTATTTAGAAGCAGGAAGTGGAGCAAAAGAAGAAGTAAATACCAACATCATAAAAGCAGTAAAAAAACAAATTTCACTTCCTTTATTTGTTGGCGGAGGCATTAACTCCTATTTAAAAGCTAAAAAAGCCATTAGCGCAGGGGCAAATTTTATCGTTGTTGGGAATGCTTTAGAAAAAAACATATATTTATTGACAGAAATTGAAAAAGCATTTAAGTAATGGAGTTAACCGTAATCACTTCCTCAAAAAAGAACGATGACGAACCGGCAATTGTTACCAAGCTTTTCGAAGCTGGCTTAAGCACACTCCATTTAAGAAAGCCGCGATTTTCAACCAAACAGTTAGCTTCTTACATTGAAAAAATACCATCTCATTTTCACAATCGCATAATTATTCATTCACATCACGATTTAATTTTTAAATACAATT
>CAYQDP010000008.1:0-17778 GCA_964416235.1 uncultured Flavobacteriaceae bacterium
TGGGAGTAATTTGAAGCACCCCACTTACAATTTTCCAGGTGCCGGCACCTATACGGTACAGTTAAAATCTACAAATCAATGCAAGTCGGACAGTATAGTAAAGAGTATTTCACTGACAGGAATATCTGAGTTAAGTCTAAACGAAACTTTTAGCATTAGAACACATAAAAAAACAATGGAAATAGTTAATCACAACCCAACGCAAACGCTTTATGTTACGTTAAGTTCTATGGAGGGGAAGCAATTAATAGACGAAAAATCAATTGGTGAGCGGGAATTATTTGATTTTAGCACGTTTTCTGAAGGAATTTACATTGTTAGATTAAAAAGTGGCGAGCGTTATTTTTCCAATAAAATCGTGTTGACAAACGACTAGTTTTATAGAGGAAATTGATTAGTTTTTATTATATTAGTCTCTTATAATTAAGATTATTTCGCAATGAAAAAATCGAGTACTTTAATTTTGACTTTATTATTATTTTCTTTTGTTGGCTTCGCGCAACGAGGAAAAGATGGCGCGGGTAATATTACTGTCGCAAATACAATCGTGAATATTTATAGCCCCGTAACAGCAAATGCCAACTCCGGCAACTCCACAATTTCTGTTGGTAGTACAGCTGGGTTTGCTGTTGGGGATTTAATTATGATTATTCAGATGCAGGGAGCGAATGTTAACACTAACAATGGGGGAGCAACTCCACCTTGGTTTGATCCCAACAGTTCTGTTCCAACGGACACTTCATCTGGTTATATTACAAATTACAACAACTGTGGTAATCACGAGTTCGCTCAAATTAATTCAGTACTAAGCGGAACATCATTTAGTTTGGATTGCGGATTGAAATTTAATTATACCCAAACAGGTCGTTGTCAAATCGTACGAGTTCCGCGTTATACAACACTTTTGATAAGTGGAGCTGGTTACATTGGTGCAGCTGCATGGAATGGAACCGTTGGTGGTATTGCAGTTGTTGAAGTTGAAACTAATGCAACGCTGTCTTCTACGCCATCATTCAGTGTTACAGGCCGTGGTTTCAGAGGAGGGGCCGTAGAAAATCTTTCAACGCTTTTAGGTGCAAATAAATTCGGACATGTTTCCGGAGTTGAAGGTGCTTATAAAGGAGAAAGTATTGTTGGAGATACAGGTACATACCGTCCATTGGCGAGTGTTTTTTGTAGAGGAGCAATTGCAAACGGTGGTGGTGGTGGTACGGCTCACAATGCAGGTGGCGGGGGTGGAGCTAACGGTGGGGTAGTAGCGGCATATAGGGCTTATGGTAATCCTGATCCAACGTGGGCTACTGCTTGGAATTTGGAATCTCCTGGATTTTCAACCGTTACTTCTTCCGGTGGTGGACGTGGCGGATATTCCTTTTCATCAAATAATCTTAATCCTAATACTACGGGTCCGGGGGCTGGTACAAGCTGGGGAGGTGATAACAGAAGAAACATGGGAGGTTTTGGAGGGCGACCATTAAACTATTCTACAGGTAAAATATTTGTGGGCGGTGGCGGTGGTGCAGGTGATGCGAACGATGGATACGGTACTCCGGCAGGAAATGGCGGAGGAATGGTTTATATTTTATGTTATGGAAATTTAAGTGGTGCAGGAACAATTGTGGCTGATGGTGGAGCAGGCAATAATACAGCTACAGGAGGTTTTTGTTCTGGACGTGACGGAGCAGGTGGCGGAGGAGGGGGGGGAACCGTTATATTGAATGTTGTTGGGACAACAAATCTTACAGCAGCAACTGCTATTTTCGCACGAGGTGGAGCTGGCGGCACAGTTAATTTCGGAGGAGGATGTACCAGCGCGGATGCATACGGTCCTGGAGCCGGTGGTGGCGGTGGATATATTGGCGTAACAGGGACATTACCTCCTGTTGCAGTTACCGGAGGAACAACAGGAGTTGTTACAGGTAACTTGAGTGTTATAAGAACAAATTTTCCGCCTAATGGAGCTACTCGGGGAGGCGCAGGCTCTACAGGTACATTGGTCGCTGCAAGAACCATTACCGCAACCCCTACAACTACAATTTGTGTAAACAATACAGCTTCTTTAACAGCGGGAACTACTACCACGGGTGTTACTATTAATTGGTTTAATGCCTCAGCAGGCGGTTCTCCAATTGGAACAGGATCTCCCTTTACAACACCAACATTTACTGCAGCGGGCACCTATACATTGTATGCGGGATATTGCGACGGCGGAACTTATCGTATTCCATCAGTTATCACAGTAATTACCGGCCCAACACTAACGGTTAACAGCCCTTCTATTTGTTCTGGTCAATCAGCAACCTTAACAGCAAGTGGTGCCACAACCTATACCTGGAATACAGGGGCTACTACTTCGTCAATTGTAGTTAGTCCAACAGTTGCAACAACATACACAATTAGCGGTACGCTTGCGACGTGTGCAGCGACAAGAACAACAAATGTAACAATACTTACTGCTCCAAGTCTTACAGCAACTCCTGCCAGTGTATGTTCAGGCCAATCTGCAACTTTAACAGCAAGTGGAGCTACAACATACACTTGGAATACCGGCGCTACAACTTCATCAATTGTTGTGTCGCCTACTGTAGCTACAAATTATACTGTAAGCGGAAGTAACGGATCGTGCATATCCTCTTTAGTAACTTCTGTTTCAACTAACAGCTTACCATCAGTTACTTCAACAACCGCAACTATTTGCGCAGGACAATCAGCTACATTAACTGCGGGTGGTGCTTCAACTTATACCTGGAATACCGGTGCAACAACATCTTCTATTGTTGTTTCTCCCACTGTTACTACAAATTATACTGTAACCGGAAACAACGGAACGTGTTCAAATACTAGAACCACTACAGTTGTATTAGCAACAACTCCAACTGTTACGGCTAGTTCTGCTACAATTTGTTCGGGTGCATCAACAGTTCTTACGGCAGGTGGTGCAACATCTTACACTTGGAATACCGGACCAACAACGTCAACAGTTTCTCTTTCCCCAACGACCACAACAAATTATACAGTTACAGGCAGCAATGGTACTTGTTCGAATACACGAACCACATCTATTGTTGTAAACCCTAATCCTACAGTAGCGGTTAACTCTCCTACTTTATGTAGTGGACAAACAACAACATTAACAGCATCCGGAGCTTCAACTTATACATGGAATCCTGGAGGGCTAAGCGGCAGTTCGGTGACCGTTAGTCCAACTTCTAATCAATCTTACACAATTACAGCTACAAGCTCCTTATCTTGTTTAGGGAATACAGTAACAACTGTTTCTGTTACTTCAACTCCAACAGTTGCCGCTAGCTCCGCAACCATTTGCCCGGGCGGAACAGCAACTCTTACAGCAAGTGGCGCTACAACTTACACCTGGAATCCGGGTGGCGCAACAGGTACAACATTAACTGTTTCACCTGTTGTTAACACAACTTATACTGTTACAGGAGCAAATGGAAACTGTGTAAGCACAAGAACGGTTAATGTGAATATTGGCTCAGCGATTTCAATTGCCGTTAACAATCCAAGCATTTGTGCAGGACAAACTGCAACACTTACGGCAAGTGGAGCAACTACCTATACATGGAATACAGGTTCTAATTCTTCCAGTATAACCGTTAATCCTTCGACTACAACAAGCTTTACAATCAGCGGTACAGTTGGAGCTTGTAATGGAAGCCAAACATCAACTGTTACGGTGAGCCCTAATCCTACGGTTGCAGTTGCCAACGCTTCGTTGTGTTCCGGAAATACAGCAACACTTACAGCTAGTGGAGCCACAACGTACACATGGAATCCCGGCGGATTAAGCGGCAGTTCGGTGACCGTTAGTCCAACTTCAACTCAATCTTATTCAATCACCGGAAGTAACGCTGCCGGTTGCACAAACACAACTTCGGCAACAGTTTCTGTTACGGCAACACCAACCTTAAGTATTCCGTCTGTCACAATTTGTACCGGACAAACCGCAACATTATCAGCAAGTGGTGCAACATCCTATACATGGAATCCGGGAGCAGGAACCGGCGCTACATTTACAGCAGCACCGGCTGCAAATACGACGTACACAGTAAACGGAGCGAATGGTATCTGCGTGACAACATCAACAGTTGGAGTAATCGTAGGCGCAGCATTATCTGTGAGTATTAATAGTCCTACCATTTGTGCAGGACAATCCGTGACTTTAACAGCAACGAGTAGCGCTACCAGCTACACTTGGAATACCGGAGCTAATACATCCACCATTGTTGTTACACCAAGCACTACAACTTCTTATTCTGTTAATGGAAGTGCTGGTGTTTGTAATGGTTCAGGTTCTACAACAGTGGTAGTTAATTCAGTTCCTTCTGTTTCTTTAGCAGGTGTTGCTATTTGTTCGGGACAATCTGCTACATTAACTGCAAGCGGAGCAACAACCTACACCTGGTTGCCTTCCGGCTCAAGCGGTTCTGTAGTCGTTGTGAGCCCAGCTACGAGTACAAATTACACTGTTATAGGAACTTCTAATGGATGTGATAATACCGCTAGTGCTGACGTAACCGTTACGCCAACACCAACACTAACGGTTAACAGCCCTACTATTTGTGGAGGCTCCGCCACACTTATAGCTAATGGAGCATCTAATTATACCTGGACTCCGGGTGGATTTAATACATCTTCTATTGTAGTTACACCAAGCATCACTGCAACTTATACAATCGATGGAACAAATGGAAGTTGTTTGTCGAGTATAACAACAACGGTTACGGTTAATACAGCACCCGCGTTCACAATTGAAGTTAGTAATCCTATTCCTTTTTGTCCCGGCTCTTGTACAAACTTCTCTGTAACTTCAGGATACAATCCTGTTACTTTTGATTTTGGGGATGCTACAGGAACATTTACCAATAGCACACATTGTTACGCAACAATTGGAATTTATACAGTTAATGCTACCGGAACATTTAGCTCGGGATGTATAGCGTCTACAAATACGGTTATTACAATTTCTTTCCTTCCTGTGAACACCGCAACCTTTGATGTTAACGGAACTCAACATTCGCCCGGTTCTGTTGTAAGTATAACCAGTTATGGAAATAATGGTAATTGGAATTTTGGTGATGGAACAAATGCCTTGAGTTTGTCTAATCCAACTCATATTTATAATACTGGAGGAACATATTGCATAAAAATGGTAACACCAACCAATAGTGTTGGATGTGCAGATTCATTAACGAAATGTATTGATGTAATTCAGCCAATCAGCATTAATATTCCGAATGTATTTACACCAAATGCCGACGGAATAAACGATGTGTTTAAAGCAAGTGGTACTGGTGTTTCCAGCTTTCATTGTACGATTTTAGATCGTTGGGGATTAAGAATGTCGGAATGGGATGGTATTGGCGGAGGTTGGGACGGTTATACTACAGCAGGAGTGGCAGCCCCTTCGGGTTCGTATTTTTACATTATAAAATACAGCACTGTTGACGGAAAGTCGGAGGAAATTAAGGGATATGTATCCTTGTTTAGGTAATAGGAATTCAATCTGAATATTATTATTAGGTTAAAAAGAGGTATAAGCGAGCTAATTATCGATTAAACGGCTTTATTAAAAGCATTTAATTGGGTAAATTAGCAGTGCAAAATGAAGAAGTATATCTTATATTTTTTATCGTTTTATGTACTGTCTCTTTCAGCACAACGCGGAAAGGATGGTGCAGGCAACATTACAGCAGCAAACACAATTGTTAATGCTTACACTGCTTTAACTGCTAACGCTAATGCCGGAGCAACTTCTATCTCTGTTGCTAGCACAGGCGGATATGCCGTTGGCGATTTAATTATGATCATTCAAATGCAGGGAGCAAGTGTGAACTGCGGAAGAGATACAATTTTTCCTGATTTCAATAGTTCGGTGCCAACGAATACAACATACGGCGCCATTACGAATTATAACAATTCAGGAAACTATGAATTTGCACAAATCAATTCTGTTTTAAGCGGCACATCTTTTAGTCTCGATTGTGCTTTACAGAAAAGTTATACGGCAGCAGGCAAAGTTCAGGTAATACGCGTACCTCGTTATTCGTCTTTAAATGTTACGAGCGGATTTATTACTTGTCCAAATTGGAATGGAACTACCGGAGGTGTTGTTGTGGTTGAGTCGGAAGGTAATGTTACTTTAAGTTCAACGCCTTCTTTTAATGTGAGCGGTACAGGATTCAGAGGAGGCGCTGTAGAAAATTTATCAACTCTGGGCGCAACAAAGTTCGGACATGTGAGCGGGGTTGAGGGGGCTTACAAAGGCGAAAGTATTGCGGGCGATACAATTCGTTATAAAGTTTATTCAGGTGTTTTTTGTAGAGGATCAATTGCAAATGGCGGCGGTGGAGGAACTTCACATAATTCCGGCGGCGGCGGGGGATCTAACGGTGGTAATATAGCGGCATACACAGGTTTAGGAAATCCAACAGCCGGTTTCAATGCTGCATGGAATTTGGAATTAGCCGGATTTGCTACCAGCACTTCGGCAGGTGGCGGACGTGGTGGATATACGTTTTCTTCTTCTAATCAAAACCCACTAACCAGTGGCCCAGGTGCCGGAGGATGGGGTGGAGATAATCGCCGGAATATGGGAGGGTATGGTGGTCGACCGTTAGATTACTCATTAGGAAAACTATTTATTGGAGGTGGTGGCGGTGCCGGAGATGCAAATGATAATTTTGGAACTCCGGCCGGAAATGGTGGAGGAATGGTTTATGTATTGTGTTACGGTAATATTTCAGGGGCAGGCACAATTTTAGCGGATGGAGGAAATGGTGGTAACACGCTTATGGGAGGTTCATGCACCGGTCGAGATGGAGCAGGCGGCGGTGGCGGTGGCGGAAGTGTTATACTCAACATCGTTGGCACAACAAATTTAACAGCTCCAACTGCTTTATTTGCGCGTGGCGGAGCAGGTGGAAATCAAAATTTTGGCGCACCTTGTTTTAATAGCGAGGCTTATGGCCCGGGTGCAGGCGGCGGCGGCGGATATGTGGGTTACACAAATACTCTACCAATAGCAGCAGTAACCGGAGGAACAAACGGAATTGTTTCGGGCAACAGCGGACAAATCAGAACTAATTTCCCTCCAAATGGAGCTACAATGGGAGGAGTTGGTTCAACGTCATTAATCCCTACAGCTAATACAATTACCGCAACTCCGGCGGTAACCATTTGTGTAAATAATGCGGCAACTTTAAACGCAAGTACAAACGCATCTCCTGCAACTATTTTATGGTATCCAACCATTGCAGGAGGTAGCCCAATTGGAACAGGAAGTCCGTTTACGACATCTGTAATAACAACACCCGGAACCTATACTGTTTATGCTGGATACTGTCAGGGTGGAACATATCGTGTCCCATCTGTGATAACCGTTATTACCGGCCCAACTCTAACGGTCAACAGCCCTTCCATTTGCTCTGCACAATCTGCAACGCTTATCGCAAATGGTGCAACAACATATACCTGGAGTACAGCGGCAGTGTCGAATTCAATAGTGGTGAATCCTGCTGCAACTACAATTTATACTGTAAGCGGAACAATCGCAAGTTGTTCTGCCTCTACTACAGCAACAGTTTCTGTTTTACCATCACCAACCATAACTGTAAATTCAGCTTCTGTTTGTAGCGGCTCTAATGCAACATTAACGGCATCTGGTGTAACGAACTATACATGGAGTACAGGGGCAAATACTTCATCCATTGTGGTGAATCCCGTAACAACAACTATTTATACCATTACAGGAAATAACGGGGCATGTAATTCAAGTCAAACGTCTACCGTAACAATTTCTCCTTCCCCAACTGTAACCGCTAATTCTGCAACAATTTGTACAGGGCAAACAGTAACATTAACAGCTACCGGCGCAACAAGCTACACTTGGAATACAGGCCCAACTACAAATTCAATAACAGTTTCTCCTGCTACTACAACAATTTATTCAGTAACCGGAAGTAACGGAAGTTGTAGTAACACTACTACTGCATCTGTAAATGTTGTCCCAAGTTTAACCGTGAGTGCAACATCTGCTACCATTTGTAATGGAGGTACGGCAACAATCACGGCGAGCGGGGCTTCAACTTACACCTGGAGCACAACTCAAGTTTCAGTTAGCATTAATCCTAATCCAATAACTACAACATCTTATACAGTAACAGGTGGTAGCGGCGCCTGTACAGGTTCTGCTGTTGCAACAGTGGTGGTAAATCCTTTACCAGTTGTTACGGCATCAACTTCTAATTCTGTGATTTGTTCCGGACAACAAGTGCAATTAAGTGCAATTGGCGCGAATACTTATACCTGGATGCCGGGAAGTTTAGTTGGACAAACTGTAAATGTCAATCCCGTAACAAGTCAGGATTATACTGTAACCGGCGCTGACGCCAATGGCTGTTCTGCCGTAGCTACAACTAGTATAACGGTCAACAACACTGCTACTTTATCGGTAACCAACGCAACAGTTTGTGCAGGGCAAACAGCAACACTCACGGTAAATGGTGCTACAACTTATACCTGGTTGCCATCGGGAACAACAGGAAATACCTTTACAGATAATCCTGCAACAACAACAACTTATACTGTTATTGGTGCAAACGGAACATGTACTGCAATTGCTACGGCAACCATTGATGTTGGTTCTTCTGTTTCTATAAGTATTAATCAACCTACTATTTGTTCGGGAGCAAGCGCTACATTGATTGCAACAAGTCCTGCAACGACCTACACATGGAGTACAGGAGCTACAACATCTAGCATTATTATCAATCCCGCTACAACAACAAGTTATTCAGTTGCCGGTAACGCCGGTTCTTGCAGTGCAACAGGGTTTGTTACAGTAACGGTTAACGCCCCTCCGACATTAACAGTAAACGGTGTTACTGCAATTTGTGTCGGACAAACTACTACTCTAACCGCAAGTGGAGCGAATACTTATACTTGGTTGCCGGGTTCAATATCAGCATCATCATTAGTGGTAAGTCCGGTAACAAATACCGATTACACTTTAACCGGAACTGATGCTTTCGGATGTACGGCCTTAACAACAGTTTCCGTGACTGTTTCTGCAACAGGTACAATTAACATTACTGCCTCTTCAGCTTCTGTTTGTCCGGGTGAAACAACAACATTAACTGCCAATGGCATTGCAACAACATATACCTGGTTGCCAATGAACATTAACGCAACAACAGTAGCAGTGACCCCGTTAACTAACACAGATTACACTGTAGTTTCTAATACGGGTGGTTGTTTTTCGAGCGGCGTTATTACAATCTATACAATCACTGCCCCAGCAATCAATGTAACAACTTCGGGAATTCCATTAGTGTGCAGCGGCTCATCAGTAACACTTACCGGAAACGGTGCAGCATCTTATACCTGGATGCCCGGAAATATAAATGCAAACTCAATTTTGGTTTCTCCAAATACAACAACAACTTATACTTTGTTAGCTGGAAGTGGTTCATGTACTTCAACCGCAGTGCAACAAGTAAGTGTAACAAGTGCATTAAACATTACAGTTTTACCGGGCGGCGCGATTACTGTTTGTTCCGGACAATCAGCAACATTAAGCGCAATAGGTGCAACAGATTATGTGTGGTTACCGGGCGGAACAACAGGAAATACGGTTACTGTAAAGCCAACATCAAACACGACCTATACAGTTGTTGGCGCAACCGGTTCTTGTGTAAATACAAAGACTTTCGTAGTAAATGTATCTAAAGTGATAGCAGATTTCGCGATTGTAGATAATCAAAATGATAATTTCAACGCCATTCAGTTTCAAAATTTATCATCAGGATTTACTTTCCATCAATGGTATTTTAATAATGGAACAAACACCGGTGCCTATGATCCTAGCGTTTATTTTGGAGAACCCGGCACTTATGTTGCGTGTTTGTATGTAAGAAATAATTTAGGTTGTTCTGATACCTTATGCAAGCCTGTAACCGTTGGTTGCGCCGAGGGTGTTGTATTTATCCCAAATACGTTTACGCCAAATGGAGATGGATTAAATGATGTGTTTAAAATTGTAACATTACCACAGTGTATTAAAAAATACAAGATGAATATTTATAACAGCTGGGGACAAAAAATATATTCTTCTGATAAATTCGAAGAAGGTTGGGACGGAACAATAAAAGGAACGCCGGTTGAAGATAACGTATATGCCTACATCTTAGAGTATACAATGGATTCAGGTAAGGCCTATCGAAAAACCGGTCATGTTACCGTGTATAAATAATGACTTTTATTACCTCATTTCAGCTGCATTAAAAGCGCATAAATGTTTAATTTTGCTTTATGCAGGAATTCAGAGAAAGCCTTTTAATTTTAATTACTACGCCAATTTATATTTTAGTAATTGGCGGCGAAATTCTCTATAGCTATCTTAAACAAAAACATCTATATACCACTAAAGGTGTTTTAGCAAACATTTATTTATCAGCTCTCAATTTTACTTTAGATATTGTATTGCGTGGTATTTGCCTTTTAGTACTGGATTATTTTTTCAAATTCAGATTTTTTGAAATAGAAAACGTAATAGCATATTGGGTCGTGTTGTTATTGGCAGAAGACTTTATGTATTACTGGCTGCATAGAATTGATCACTATTGCCGTTTCTTTTGGGCAGTTCATGTTACGCATCACAGCAGCGAGGAATTTAATTTAACGGTAGGGTTTCGTTCTTCAGTATTTCAACCTTTATATCGTTTCATCTATTTTATTCCATTAGCACTAATGGGTTTTAAAGGAATTGATATTATGTTTATGTATGCTGCTACTCAAATTTTCGGAATATTGGTACATACACAAACAATCAAAAAATTAGGAGTGCTTGAATACATCATTGTAACACCATCTCATCATAGGGTGCATCACGGTAGTAATATTAAATATCTCGACAAAAACATGGGAATGCTTTTAATAATTTGGGATAAGCTATTTGGAACCTTTCAAGCTGAAGATGAAAAGGATCCTGTAAAATACGGACTAACCAAAAATATTGAAACCTATAATCCATTAACCATGGTATTTCACGAATGGAAATCAATTTGGAATGATCTAAAGAAGCAAACCTCATTCAAAAATAAATTAATGTACGTGTTCGGCCCTCCGGGATGGAGTCACGACGGAACCACAAAAACCTCATCTCAACTCAGAGAAGAGCTTAATCAAAGTAAATAACATGAAAAGAATTTTAGCAATTATTTTTTTAATCAGTGCAACAAGTTCGTTTTCTCAGTTGCTGTGGCAAATTAATGAGGATACAGTTATTCAATATTATTATGCGGACGGTGATGAATTCTCGGAGAATGAAATAAATTCGGATAAATGGAGTCCTTCTTACGGATGGGCACGAAGTATTGCATCTAATAAAGAGCAACAATATTATTCTGACTTCATGCAAAATCATGAACTAAAAAACGGCTGTTTGTATTTAACTGTAACAAAAAAGGAGGTGAATGCAAAATTGGTGGACTGGATGAATGATAATGACTCGATTGATAGCGGAAATAAAATGAAGGAACTGAACAAAAGAAATTTTAAGTATAGCGCCGGAATGATACAATCAAAAAAACAGTTTAACAAAGGTTATTTTGAAATTAAATTCAAGACACCTTCCGATAAAGGATTGTGGCCGGCGTTTTGGTTATATGGAGGAACTCCCAATGAAGAAATTGATTTTATGGAATTGAAAGGCGAACGCAAAAACCAAATGCATGTGGAAACACATTGTCAGGGTTGTGACATGGTGAAAAATTTTATAGGACAAAAACGAAGTTTTGGCGGATGGATAAAATTAGGCGGAGATCTCGACAAAGAATTTAACGTGGTTTCAGGCTTATGGGAAAATGATGAAATCCGTTATTACATCAATGGAAGATGCATTGCAGTTTCTAAAGTGAAACTAGACAAGCCAAAAAATTTAGTAGCTAATATTGCCGTAGCAGATGATAACGGTCCTTTTCATCCCGGACCGGAAAAGGATGATGTTAATTTTGATCCAATGGTGATTGATTATATTCGCATATGGACTAAAGATGATACACAGGAAACACATTTGGTTGCAAGTAGTAATGATAAAAATCCATCGCCCACAAACGCTGATGCGAAAAGTAAACCAAAAATGTTGTACGGAAAAAAGAAAGACCATGAGAAGGACGGTATCTTTGTTTCGTTGGTATACACCGATCAAAATAACTTCAGATTATATTGTAATGGTTTGGGTAAAAATGAAACTTATACTGTGAAATTTTTACTTGGTACAGAAGTAATTTATCAGAAAACCGATTCCGACAGAGAACTTGAAATTCCTTATGGAATTAAACCGGGCTTAAAAATTGAAGTTGAATACAAAGGAAAAAAAGCGGAGAAAGTTTACGTAACGAGATAAATTTTTTCCCGATAGAATTATCTAATAAAACAATCACTTCAATTAGCAAACGATTACATGGATTCACCCTCAATTCGGCATTTAAAATTACTCAAGGAATTGCTTTTGATTGAGCGTGAAGAGGATTTTTTTCAATATAAAGAGCAGTTTTTAAAGGCGAATATTGAAACGCGCCGTAAGAATGGCGTCACCTGGTATCCCATTCAAATATTAAATCAGGAATTAGGTTATGGCGATTTGTTACAGATCGAAGTTGAACGCACCACGCATTTAGATGAAGCACATCAGTTCAGCACCGGTAAAAATGTAACTCTGTTTACCAATAAGGAAAAGGATGAAACCTATGAAATGACGGGTACCATCAAGCGTTCGGGAAAAAACAAAATGCTGATCATTTTGCATGGCGAGGAATTACCCGATTGGGCTTATGACGGTAAATTAGGCATCAATATTCAGTTTGACGATAACAGCTATACTGAAATGCAAAAGGCATTGGATATTGTTATTAATGCCAGAAATTGTAAGCTGGCTGAGTTGCGCGAAATAATGCAAGGAGAAATGAATCCTTCATTTGAAAAGCAGGATGAATCTATTCTCATTCCTAATTTAAACTTATCACAAAACCGCGCCATTCGCCACGCTCTATCGGCGCATGATGTGGCGGTGATACATGGTCCGCCCGGCACAGGAAAAACAACCACCTTGGTGCAAGCTATCCGCCTGACATTACAAAACGAGAAACAGGTTTTAGTCTGCGCGCCAACAAACACCGCCGTAGATTTGCTCACTGAAAAATTACTGGAGCAGGGTATAAGCGTTTTGCGTGTAGGACATCCCGCAAGGATATCCGAAGAATTAATAAGTTCCTCTGTTGACGGACAAGTTCAAAATCACCAATATTACAAAGACATAAAAAATTTGCGCAAGAATGCGGAAGAGTATTTCCGTATGGCTGGAAAATATAAACGTGTGTTCGGAAAAGAAGATGCCGCACAGCGTGCCGCTTTCTATGCAGAAGCAAAGAACTGCATTAAGGAAGCGCGTTTATTGGAAGAACACGTGGTGAATTCTTTATTTGAAAGCGCGCAGGTGATATGTTGCACACCTGTTACTTCTACTAACAGGGGATTGCAAAAGAAAACATTTCAGACTTTATTTTTTGATGAAGCGTCGCAGGCTTTGGAGCCTATGGTGTGGATTCCATTGATAAAATGCAACCGTGTTATTTTTAGCGGCGATCATTTTCAGTTGCCGCCTGTGGTAAAAAGCATTAAAGCAAAGAAAGAAGGGTTGGACATTACGTTGTTGGACAGATGCATTAAGCTGGAGGGCGTATCCAGTTTGTTGACGCGGCAATACCGCATGCATAACGCCATTATGAGTTTCAGCAACGCTTATTTTTACAATAACGAATTAGAAGCAGATATTACGGTGAAGGAGGCTTTATTGGATGCCACATCGGAGTCGGATTTGTTGTCGTTGCCGGTAGAGTTGATTGATACGGCGGGATGTAGTTTTGATGAAGTGCAAAATCCGGAGACGCTCAGTTTGTTTAATACGGGTGAAGCGGATTTGTTATACAAGCATTTAAATTTATTGTTAGAGCAATATGCTTATTCGTACCCGGAGCAAAAAATATCGGTGGGAATTATATCACCTTATAAGGAGCAGATTGAATTACTCAAAGAAAAACTGAGTGAGCAAAATATGGAAGGAAAACCAATCGAACATATTTCAGTTAAAACGATTGATGGTTTTCAGGGAGAGGAGAGGGATGTGATTTATATTTCGCTGGTAAGAAGCAATACGGAATCTGAGATTGGTTTTTTGAGTGATATCCGAAGGATGAATGTAGCTTTAACCCGCGCCAGAAAAAAACTGGTGGTGATTATGGATACCGCCACGGTGGGCAATCATCCTTTTTATAAATCATTTATTGAGTACTGCGAGAAAAATATTTTTTACAAATCCGCCTGGGAATTTTTGTATTGATATTCTAGTTGGTGTATTCTTCATTCAGAATAATTAATATTCAAAAAGCACCTCATAGGTTTTACCGTTTTTTTCTGTCTTAAGTTTTAATTCTCCTGTTTTTGTATATTTCAGAATTTGCCATTCGCAAAAATTGTAAATAGAAAAATCAGTAACCTTATTATTGTTTTGTGGCGCGCTTGTTAGATGTAAATAAAGCCCTACTTTGTCCGATTTTTTTAATATAGTCATATTCCCTACGAAGTGAAATGAGGCTAGGTAATCAGTTTTGTTATCATAATCAATAATTTCACTATTTATATTAAACCCATAGTAAGAGTTAAAAAAAGGAAGGCTATCAACGTTGTTAACCTTTAAATACTGCAGCCTCCCACCTTTAAATACTTTTTCGGGGTTTCTAAACCACAATGTGTTTTCCGGATATTTTTTACAGGTTGTAAAAAGAAGTACAAGGAGCAAAACCAGGATATGTGCTTTAAAACGCATTAACCTAATTTACGAAATTTATTCATTCTTTAAATTTTCTTCTTTATACGTATCATTACTAGTATGGTTTGTATATAGATTGAATACGATTAATAGAAATGTTATGCTTGGCATAAATGTTTTTATAATGGCTTTATCAGCATTGTTTTTTAAAAATTGCGGAACTAAATCGGTAAAAAATAGTGATGTAAAGAGCAGATTTATAAATAATACTATTATCGCAAATCGATTGTTTTCTTGACTCAAACACCAAAGGCCAATACCGGTCATTGCAATAATATAAGAAGGTGATTCCGCTTTATGATTGAAAATAACAATCCAAATAAGGGTAAGGCACAAAAAAGCTAAACGAAAACTAAATGTTGTGTACTTTTTAAATTGAATCAAAGGAAAAAGAAAAAGCAAAAGACCTACAGAAATTACATAGGTCTTATTTACTTTGGAACCTGCTAAAACATCAAAAAACCGATATACGCTATAGCTTTCTCCAACTTTATACAATGCAATTGTGTCATTTACGTCGCCATTTATAGTTTTGAGCCAATACGTGTAAAGTTTGAACAGGTTATCGAATCCGATTAAGATTGCAGGTAAGAGAAGGAATAGTGTTGACCATATCAATAAGTATAGAACAGACCGTAGTTTATTTGGGTAGAAAAGGAAAAGCAAACACGCTGCAATCAGAAAAACTTTAATGAATACTCCGCAGCAAATATAGAAAGCAGCAGCGCTTGTATTACCTTTTTCCATTGAAGTGAAGGATAAAATAGTTAGGCCGGCTAAAAGTGAATTGGTTTGGCAATTCTGTAAGGATAAAACAAGTTCAATGATTACAAATAGTAGTAAATAAAGCATCTTTTTATTTGAAAATCCTGGAATAGTTGTAATTGCAAAAAGTAAGATCAATCCGTTTAAGAGATTCCACAAACTTAATCCTAACCAATCAGGCAAATAATAGAATAATCCCATAAATAAAGCAAACGTAGGGCTATACTTAAAAAGGTCGGCATACTTATCAAGATGATAATCATAAGGATTCTGCTCGCTAATTAGATAAAAGAATGAGTTTTTAAAAATTATGTAATTGTTGTAAAAAGTGTAAACGCCACCCCAATAATGATTCTCGCCTAAAATAAGGTTTTGAAAAGTTACAATTAGTGATATCAAAACCATTAATAAATACCATATTGTTTTATTATTTGATATGTAATTAAGAGCTTTCAAAATAAATTATATTTATGTGTCAATATACCAAAATTTCCACTTAGCTTTATTGGAATTCCGCTCTTTAAGACAACTTCTTTACATCTAGCACTTGAGAAAATGGACAAAAAAATCCCGAGCACAACCCGGGATTTTCAAATTAGAATTTATTTATAAATTATTTCTTCAACATTACATCCTTTACTAAAGAGTAAGTTTCTTTAGCGCCTAATTTTAATTCAACCACTTCTACGGCATCTTTAAATCCTTTTTTCTTTGCTGTAATAGTGTATTTCATTCCGCCTTTTAAGGTGATGAAATATTCTCCGTTTTCATTCGTAGCAGTGCTTCCTACTTTAGCTCCCGCTTCATCGGTAAATTCTACATCTACTTCAGCCAATCCGTAACCTTCGTAACCATCACGCACAGTTCCTTTTAAAATACTTAAACCATTATTGCTTTTTACTTTGCCGTCTTTTTCCAATACAGCATAGTTATTTAAATCTACCATGTAAATATCGCTTTCACCCAAGCCTCCATCTCTGTTACTTGCAAAATATCCGGTTTGTGCATCAGCACTTACTACAAATGGTCCGTCGCGTTTTTCGCTGTTGATCGGATAACCTAAGTTTACCGGCTTGCTCCATTTACCGTTTTCAAATACGGTTTTAAAAATATCGTAATCGCCCATGGAACCTTTTCCGTTAGAGCAGAAGAATAATGTTTTTCCATCCGGCGCTAAGAATAAACCTACTTCATCAAAAGGAGTGTTAATGTCGGTTCCTAAATTAACCGGCTTACCCCATTCGCGTTTAGAAATTCTTTCGGCCATCCAGATATCAGAGCTGCCACTACCACCCGGGCGCTCACTTGTAAAAAATATTTTTTTACCATCCGGCGAAATACAAGCGCCACCTTCCCAATAGCTGGTGTTAATCGGCTTCGCTAAATTTTCAGGCGTACGCCATTTGCCACTTACGATTTTAGACACATAAACATCTCCACCGCGTGATTGCGGATCTTTTAAATCATTTTTGTAAATGTAAATTTGTTTACCGTCGGCAGAGATACTTGTACAAGCATCATGCGCATCCGTATTGATAGAGCCCGGTACACCATCAGCGGTTTTCCATTTTTTAGCTACAGTATCAAAATCGGAATAATAAATATCCTGGAAAAATTTTCCGTCACCTTCCACATCAACAGGTGCATTAGTAGTTTCAGGGCGACGCGTGTTAAATACCAAACGCATACCGTCGGCAGAAATAGCAGGCGATTGATCATCATATTTGCTGTTGATTTCAGGACCCATGTTTTCAATTTTTACATCAAGCGGTGCGGCAATTAAAGTTTTAGCTGTGTTACATTGATCAATATAAACATCTGCATCTTGTTCTTCAGATTCTTTTGCAGTGGCTTTACTTTTGTAAGCTTGTAATTCGGTTAAAGCTTCATCATACTTTCCTTTTAACTGGTACACCCGACCTAAATAATATTGCGATTGATATTTAATGTCTCCGTTTTCTTTGGCTTTTAAAAATGTTTCTAAAGCTTATGGTAATGAATTAGTATTGGAAAATATTACTTTTGAAATAGAGCGAGGAGCATTTGTTTGTTTAGTAGGGCGATCAGGAGTGGGAAAAACTACTATTTTGAGATTAATTACCCGC
>CAYQDP010000009.1:0-17611 GCA_964416235.1 uncultured Flavobacteriaceae bacterium
CCCTTTTGAGGTGAACAATTCGCATAGCAGTATTTCGTTCCGAGGTGTAGTTTAGCAAAAGCAATTAACGAATCGGCTTGGACTTGCTGCGAAAAAGCAAAACATATTTTTAGAAGAAAGAAAAAAAAGTAAAATCGTTTCATTATAAATCTTCCCCCGATAAATAATCGGAGCGTTATTTATTTAAAAGAGTATTTACCTCAGCGAGTTTTTTTGTAGCATACGGATCCTCAGGTTTAACTTTAAGGACATCTTCGTACGCTGTTTTAGCCTCGGCATAGCGTTTCATTTTAAAGTATCCCTCTGCTTTATTAAGAGCCTCTTTATATTTTGCAGAGCTGCCTCCTAAAGTTTGGGCAATTTTTCTTCTTGCGTCTCCATCTACATTTTCCGGTCCTTCGCCTGCGGCTCCGCCTCCTGATTCCTTTTCTTTAGCCGCTTGTTCTGCCGCAACTTTATCTGCTTCTGCCTTTTCTTTCGCTTCTTTCTCTGCTTGCTCCTTTGCTAGTTTATCGGCGGCAGCTTTCTCCTTTGCTAAACGATCTGCCTCTGCTTTTTCTGTAGCAGCTTTTTCTTTGGCAATTTTATCGGCTGCGGCTTTATCCTTCGCGGCTTGTTCCCTTGCTAATTTATCCGCTGCAGCTTTCTCTTTAGCTAATTTATCTGCTTCAGCCTTTTCAGCAGCCGCTTTATCCTTCGCTATTTTATCTGCCGCAGCCTTGTCTGCTGCTGCTTTCTCAGCAGCAAGTTTATCAGCGGCGGCTTTTGCTTTTGCCTCTTCATCTGCTTTAGCTTTTGCTTCAGCGGCAGCTTTATCAGCGATAGCTTTTTCGGCAGCAGCTTTGTCTGCGGCTATCTTATCTGCTTCAGCTTTGGCCTTCGCCTCTTGTTCAGCTTTCAGTTTAGCATCCTGCTCTGCTTTATCTTTTGCAGCTTTTTCGGCAGCCGCATTTTCTTTAGCAATACGCTCTGCTTCAGCCTTAGCCTTTGCTTCTTCAGCGGCTTTTGCTTTGGCCTCAGCGTCTGCTTTTTCTTTCGCTAATTTATCTGCAGCAGCTTTCTCTTGCGCGGCTTTATCTGCCGCTGCCTTTTCAGCGGCTTCTTTAGCTTTTAATTCCTCAGCAGCTTTTGCCTTAGCTTCTGCATCTGCTTTTTCCTGTGCCGCTTTCTCGGCGGCTAATTTTGCTGCTTCCTCCTTTGCTTTTGCTTCGGCTGCAATTTTTTCCGCATCAGCTTTTTCTTTAGCAATACGCTCTGCTTCTTTTTTAGCTTTTGCTTCCTCCTCTGCCTTTGCTTTGGCCTCAGCGTCTGCTTTTTCTTTCGCTAATTTATCTGCGGCAGCTTTCTCTTGCGCTGCCTTTTCAGCTGCGGCTTTCTCCGCGGCAATTTTTTCCGCTTCGGCTTTTGCTTTTGCATCAGCTTCGGCTTTTAATTTAGCTTCTTGTTCTGCTTTAGCCTTAGCTTCCGCTGCTGCCTTTTCTTTTGCAATTCTTTCTTCCTCCGCTTTCGCCTTTGCTTCTGCTTCAGCCTTAGCTTTCGCTTCAAGGGCTGCTTTTTCAGCGGCAGCTTTTTCTGCTGCGGCTTTTTCCTTTGCTATTTTTTCCGCTTCGGCCTTGGCCTTGGCTTCTTCATCTGCCTTGGCTTTTGCTTCTGCAGCAGCCTTCTCCTTTGCGATTCTCTCTTCTTCAGCTTTCGCCTTTGCTTCCGCGTCCGCTTTTTCCTTTGCTGCCTTTTCTGCCGCTAAACGTTCTGCCTCAGCTTTTGCTTTAGCTTCGGCGGCGGCCTTCTCTGCTGCTGCTTTTTCAGCTGCCAATTTCTCTGCTTCAGCTTTTGCTTTAGCGTCTGCTTCCGCCTTAGCCTTTGCGTCTGCCTCTGCTTTTGCTTTTGCTTCCGCTGCTGCCTTTTCGGCGGCGGCTTTTGCGGCAGCTTCTTCTTCGGCTTTTTTCTTTGCGTCTTCCTTTGCTTTAAAGCAATTATTTACTTTAGTCAATTGTTCTTTTGGATAAGACTCATCGGGTAATAGTTTATTGGCTGTTTCGTAATTTATCTTTGCGTTTTCACAATCATTCTTTACTAAAGCCGCATCTCCTGCTTTATTCGCAGCTGCATATTTTTCTAATAAAATTCGTTCTGCTTCTCTGATTTTCATTAAAGCTCCTAACATTTGATTCGTATAAACTTCATCATCCATGAATTTTTTCTTGGATGCATTATATGAAATTTGAGTCATGGGCTGATTTAAAGCTGAGTAATCGATTGTAGGAAGTGGCTTCGACATGGTAACACCTTCGATTTTTACAACTGCTTTAAAATTACTTTTATTCATATCGGCCGGAACGCCGGTTGTATTCACTGCGAATTTTTTTGTGTTGCATCCATCTTTAGTAATTGTGACCATAAAATTACCATTAGGTGGAATTTCCACCATGAAATTTCCGTCACCCGCAGTTACTGCACTGGAAACTTTCGTTGCGCCTGATGACACTGTGACTAATGCGCCAGGACAAGGTTGTCCGTCCTTTTCTACTACACTGCTAAATTTTAAAGTCCAGTCAGGAGTCTGAGAAAAAACAACTCCGGCGAAAAACATCAACACTATTGTTGAAAAAACTCTCTTCATCATAAAATCCTATATTCGAAATATTACTTAAAATAAATAAAAATATCTGAATATAAGGGGGAAAAGTAGTTAACAAAATGGAGTACTTTCCATAATAAAAAACAAGAAATCAGCCGAGGAGTTTATTTAGCGAGGAGTTTATTCACCTCTGCTAATTTATTTGTTGCATAAGGATCTCCCGGTTTAAT
Source organism: uncultured Flavobacteriaceae bacterium (assembly GCA_964416235.1). Taxonomy (GTDB): domain Bacteria; phylum Bacteroidota; class Bacteroidia; order B-17B0; family Aurantibacillaceae; genus JAHEYG01. Next base: position 2,809 of record CAYQDP010000009.1, read on the forward strand.
TTTTAATACATCTTCATACGCGGTTTTTGCCTCCGCATAACGCTTCATTTTAAAATAACTCTCTGCCTTAGTGAGTGCATCTTTATATTTATTTGCGCCCAATACCTGCGGCACTTTATGCTTACTGTCACTTTTATCCGGTGTACCTAACTGCTCCTCTTCCGGCGGCGGCATCTCTTTTGGTTTAGGTTGTTCGGTTTTGGCTACAGGCTTTGGTTTTTCTGCAGCTGCTTTTTCTTTTGCCACTTTATCTTTCTCTGCTTTTTCTTTCGCGGCCTTGTCCTTTGCAGCTTTATCAGCAGCTGCCTTATCAGTTGCAGCTTTATTTTTTGTTGCAGCATTTTCCTTAGCTATTTTATCTTTCTCTGCTTTATCAGCTGCAGCCTTTTCCTTCGCAATTTTATCTGCCGCTGCTTTATCCTTGGCGGCTTGGTCTTTGGCTGCTTTATCAGCAGCTGCCTTTTCCTTTGCAATTTTATCGGCTTCTTCTTTTGCTTTAGCAGCCTCAGCAGCTTTTTGTGCCGCTTCTTCCTTAGCTTTTAAACAGTCGCCTACTTTTTTTAATTGCTCAACAGGATATTGCTCTCCCGGAATCATGGCAATTGCCTTTTCATATAACATCTTTGCAAGAGGACAATCAGGTTTTGCCAATGCAGCATCACCTTGTTTATTGGTGTTACAAAAATTATTGATTAAAACATTTTCTGCGTTTGCAATTTTCATAACCGTGCCTAGTCCTAGTTCTGTATACGCTTCATCATCATCAAAGTTTTTAATCTTTGATTCATAAATAACTTTTACTAAAGTTTGTTGAAGTCCTGAATAATCTATCCCCGGAAAAGGCTTGGCCATCACAAATCCGCCAATACTAAAACTTGGTTTCCAGGTAACATCTTGTTGTAATTCCAGTGGTACTCCTGTTGTAATAATAGAAAACTTTTTTGCGTTGCATCCCGGATAGGATACGGTTAAAACGAATTCACCGTTACCGGGAACCATAACGCTAAAATCTCCATTAGCATCGCTGGTGCCCTGACTAATTACTTTTGAACCCTGACTTAATGTAATTGATGCTCCCAAGAGAGATTTTTCTTCCTTATCGGCTTTTGTAGTCAATTTCCACGTACGTAACTCCACATTACTACTAATTTTTACCGACCAATTTTGCGACCAAGCAAGATTAGTCAAGCACAAACAAACACTAATAAAAATTCCTATTCTATTCATATTTTATAAGGAAACTAAGATAGTGATTAAGCTTGCATGGTGAAAATATTTTAGCATTGTTAGAACAGGATTTATTAATATCAATTAACTTTACAAAAACATTATGAACTGGATCCGCCTTACATCCACGGCTCAACTCAATGAGATTAATGAAGCATCTCAACTTCAGCCTGTGCTTATCTTTAAACACAGCACCCGTTGCAGCATCAGCAACATGGCACTCAGCAGAGTAGAAAGCAAATGGCAAGACGATTTTAGCATTAAAGCTTATTATTTGGATTTGTTAAATCACCGTGACGTTTCTGATGCCATTAGCACGCGTTATCAGGTTACGCATCAGTCTCCACAAGCATTACTTATTGTAAATGGGATTTGTAAAGCCCATCAAAGCCATTCCGGCATTAATATCAAAGAACTCCTTCAGCATTGATACTTTGATTAGTATTCGTTAATTTGGCAGTATATTAATGGTAGCGCCAAGAAAAAGAATCCAATTACTATTACTGCTGTTTGCCGTATTTTCAACTCATTTAATTGCGCAAAATGATTCGGTAATTAAAAAATTATTGAATGGTGTGCGTGATGCTTCTTACTATGATTCCCTAAAGGTGTTTAAAGCGGGGGCTGAAGTTTTAAAGGCAGGCAAAAATTTTAATCAGCATGAACTTCTTTCTGAATTAAACATTTATTATGGTAATCATTTCTTTTATACCATTAATTACGAACGGGCCAAACATTATTACGAGTTAGCGCTAAAGGAAGCGGAGCTTGCAAAATCGTCACATCTTAGTGTACTTGCGCGATTACGTCTTACATACATTGAAAGCGAAACTGAACCGCTTGAACAAATTGAAAAGAAAATCAGAGTACTGGAGAAAGAAGCCATTGCAGGTGGCGATGTTGAAAATCAGGCTGAAATACTTAACATGTTTGGTGTGTTAAATAACGATGCCGGCAAATCAGATGCGGCAGCACGTTATTATCTGGAAGGACTCAATCTGGCAAAAACAAAAAACCTTCCTTACTACGAAGCCACATTTCACAATAATCTTGGATTAATTAAGTACGTATTAAATGACATTGATAATGCGCTGATAGATTTTTCTGAGGTTATTAAGATTTCCAAAAAAATAAATAACAAGCGTCTTTTAAGTCATGCCAAATTAAACATGTGCCTTATTTTACTCGCGAAAGAGAATTACAAAGAGGCGCATGAGTTATTTGCCGAAGTTATAGAATATTCTCTGGCCAACAATCACCCTCTTGAATTAGCCAGTGCCTACGCTAATTTAGGTGCGGCCTACGTCCAAAATAAAAATCCACGACTAGGATTGCAATACGCAGATAGTGCAATTCATGTATTAGAAAAACACGAATTAAAGAATGAAATGGTTGAAGCTTACCTTGGTAAAAGTCAGATTGAAATTGAGCTGAGTAAATTCAAAGAAGCTGAGAAAACTCTCAACAAAGCGCATCAGCTCATTTTAAAATCCAAAAACAAAGAGCAGGAGTCTCAATATTATTTAGCAGTTTATGAATTATACAACAAGCAAAAAAATTACAAAAAGGCGCTTGAAAATTATTTACTCTACACTTCAACTAACGATGAATTAGAAACAAAATTAAACAGTAAAGCGCTTGAGGAATTACAATTAAAATACAATGTTCAGGCTAAAGAAATTGAACTCGAAAAAGAAAAAACAAAATCTGTTTTATTAGAGAAAAGTAACCAGGAAGAACGATTTATCCGTTGGATAACGATTGGGGCTTCGCTTTTGGTAATTGTTTTAATCTCCATGTTCTTATATAACCGCTATATCCGAAGTATCCGAGAACAACAAGCTGCTTTTAGTCGCGAGCTTATAAAAAATGCGGAGGCCGAGAGAAGTCGTTTGGCTAAAGATTTACATGATGATATTGGCCAGTCGCTTTCCATTTTGAAATCTAAATTCACCAATAAAAATCAATTCGAAAACAGTGAGATTATTAGTAGAGAAATTGAACGTGTGATTGAGCAAACGCGTGAAATTTCACGTAATTTATTTCCATCTTATCTTGAAAAAATAGGATTGGAAAGAGCAATAGCAGGTTTAACCGAAAGCGTACAAACTAATTATAATATCGAATGCAGCTATGATATTACGGGTGCCGACAGAATACCCATCGCAACTTCAACACAAATTTTTCGCATTTTGCAAGAGTGTATTAACAACACCATTAAACATAGTGGTGCAACAGCTTTAAAAATTTCTATTGTACATAGTAAAAACGAATATGTTTTAAACTACATGGATAATGGCAGCTGGAAAAAAAGTAATATAAAAGAATCGGGTATTGGCTTATTATCCATTAGAGAACGGGCAAAAATGATTAATGGAAATCTTACCATTGATGAAAATGATACAAAAGGTTTTAAATTAACTCTTAAATTTGAACTCTCATGAAACTATTAATTGCTGACGATCATCCAATTTTCAGAAAAGGACTTAAGGATCTTTTGATTGATACCTATCCGGGAATTGAAATCATTGAATGTTCAACCGGACTGGAAGCGTGGACTAAAATAGAAGAGCAAACGCCTCAGATTTCAATTTTAGACATTAATATGCCCGAAATGAATGGACTGGAAGTGACCAAGAAAATTCGTTTGAACCGAATCAACACGAAAGTAATTATACTTACGATGTATAAAGAAAAGGAAATGATCAGAAAAGCGATGATTGAAGGTGCAAGTGGATTTGTATTAAAGGATTTTGCAGTAGACGAATTAATGGACTGTATTCAAAAGGTTAGCGATAACAAGAAATATATTGGCCCGGCTTTACAAAATGCCTATAACGAAATTACCTTTGAGGATAAGAAAAAACAAGAAATGTTGGAGAAACTCAAAAGCTTAAGTCAGGGAGAAATGAAAACGCTCAAGTTGGTTAACAACAATAAGACATCTAAGGAGATAGCAGAGCTTTTGTTTCTTTCCGAAAAAACCATTGAAAATTATCGTTCTAAGATTTGCCAAAAACTGGGATTACCACCCAGAAATAACAGCCTTGTGCTTTGGATTAACGAAAACAAGGAGCTTTTATCCGCCCTTAATGAGTTTTAACTCAATATTCAGGGGAGTTCACTCAATAATTTAGGAATGGCTAAAATCTAAACGGCTAAAATTTTAAATTGCTTAAACTTTCATCCCCATGAATAAGTTTATCCGCAATCGTTTTACAACCATTCAGGATTTACAAACATTTTTGTTTTGGTTTTTCCTATTAAGCTCAGTCCTTGCTTCAGCAATCTTTGCGCTTTAAGAAGTTTTAGAACAATTCCATAACTGGCGTCAACCCTGTGTTAAATACAAGCGTATTAGCGCTTTCAGCCAAATCTTCCTCTTCCTTATCAATAAAAAATTTAAGCGCTATTTTATTTGGATTATTTTGATTGAGGGTCTTTAAAAAAAGATTCATGATTTGGATACTACTTGTGTTATAATACCCCATAGTAATATCTATTCTAAATTTTTCTCCATCCGGAACTCTATAACTGGCCAGCCATGTATTTAATGAAGAATAAAACTGGCTTGGATTTGCCATGAAAGAGTTACCCTTCATAATCATATAGTGCTGTGAAGGGTCTAAACAGATGTAAGGCGAATTTTCTCTTGCTTCAATTAATATCATCTAGCTTAATTTTAAATGTTACAAATAAATTTTTTCCAACCTGTTTCGAGTTCAATTTCAGGTTTCCTTTACAACGATTAAAAATTTCTATTAACCCTAAATTAACAGATTTATCATAGGATACTGATTTCAATTGCTCGTTATAATGATCCTTTACGTTCTTGATTTTTTTCACCACATCTACATTAGATTCGATTCGCTTTAGGTTTGACTCGCTTACGTAATTCCCTGCAGTAATCAAAACCTGTCCTTCATCTTCCTCAACCGATATAACACCATAAGAACTCGAAGAGTAATGAGAAATTATATTGGTGATTAACTCAATTAAAATGAATTTTATATTACTCTTTGCGCGGTTAGGTAAATGCTTAGTGTCTGATATTTTCTTAATAAAGAAAACCAGTACGGATTCATCCACCTCGCCTTCGTAATAGATAATATACTTATTTTTCATTTCCTTATTTGCCATTCTCTAAAATTTAATGCCAATTACGCAAACATCATCAATTTGCTCATTCTCGCCTTTCCAGTCTTCAAACTCTTTATCTAATACCCTCCTTTGCTCGTCAATGTTACTATTTTGCATGCTCGAGAAAATTTGTTTCATTCGTTTGGTAGAAAAGCGTCGATTTTTCTCCCCGCCAAACTGGTCACCATATCCGTCGCTAAACATATAAAATGAATCACCTTTGTTAATTTGGTAAGTGATTTCAGTATACACTTTATCACTGCCATCAAAATAACCGCCAATAGAGAACACGTTTGCTTTTGTCTCTTTTAATTCTCCATTTGTGAAATAATAAATCGGACGATTAGCCGAAGCAATTGTTATCTCCTTTTTATCTTTAGTTACTCTACAAATGCACATGTCCATACCATCTCCGATTTTGTTGTCGGGATTGTTTTGCTTAAAGGCAGCATAGATTTTGTTGTCCAGTTGAGTTAGTACTTCAGATGGCAAAGGTTCTTTGTTCTCTATCATTACCTGATCAATATACGTAGAGCCTAATAAACTCATGAATGCGCCGGGCACGCCGTGTCCGGTACAGTCTACAACGGCAACATAATTATATTTTGGAGTAGAATAATACCAGTAGAAGTCTCCGCTTACTATATCGCGTGGTTTAAACAAAACAAACAGATTAAGTTCTTTAAACATATTCTCTGTTTGTGGTAACACTGCATTTTGAATACGTTTGGCATAAGTAATACTATCTGTAATGTCTCTATTCTTTTCGTGCAACAATTCGTTAGCCTTTTCAACTCTTTCCTTTTCTACAACCAGCTCTTTGGTTTTTTCATTCACCATTTCTTCCAGCTTAATTTTTTCTTGCTGAAGTTTAATCGTTCGCGCTCTAAAGAATAAAACAAGGCCACCAATTAAAACACCGGCAATGACAACATAAAACCAGACCTTTTTCCAGATGGGTTCTTTAATTACAAAGCTAAAAGTTAAGGGTTGCGGAGTTTCAAAACCATCATCATTCTTAGCATAAATAATAAAGCGATAATTTCCATCCGCCAATCCCGGATAAGCTATTTTTCCGTCGTCTCCTGTTCGCCACTTGTCTTCAAAACCCTCTAATTTATAACGATAAGTAACACCTGTTGGATTGGTTAATGACACGCCAATTACTTCCATGTTTAACTCATATTTTCCGTAATTAAAAACAAAATTGGTGTCTGATGTGTTTTTAATCGAATCATTAAACGTCAATCTTAAAATTGATAAGGCAGGTGGAATAGAATTTATTTTATCCTGTAGCGGACTATACTTAATCAGGCCCTCCGTACTTCCAATCCAAACATAACCGTTTTTGTCTTTGAATATGGCGTTACTGTTTATTGTATTAGCAGGCAAGCCGTTATTTTTATTAATGGCACGGAATGTTTTTAAACTGGCGTACTTAACGCTTATTCCGTTTTTATGGCAGGTAATTACATCGCCATTATTAGTGGCCATTAATCCATAAATATAATCAGAGGCCAAACCTTTAGAAGTAGTAAATCGTTGATATTTCGGATTACGATTCTTCTTATATGTAAATATACCATCGCCCTCTGTTCCAAACCACACCATGTCATTCTTATCGATTGTGGCGGAGTTAAAACGGAATGAAACCGAGGAATCCAAGTCCTTTTCCAGTGTGATCTCACCGTTATATAAATTATAAAGCGGTGTCATAGGTGAAAAAATCCAATAACGATCAAGTTGGTCTACAAAGAAAGACGTGAAATTATTATGCGGAGCTCCGCCATCAGTGTTAAATACTTTTACTACAACGTTCTTTTGATCCAGATAAAAGAGGCCTTCAATAGTACAAACCAATATCTGCCCTAAATTATCTTTCGATATGTAGTTGATTGTTTTATCCTTGAACTCAGCTAATACTGACTTAAACTTTGGTTTCCCATTAGCAATATCATAAATGTAAATATTCTTGTTCGTTCCTACCCACAGCTCATTACTTGCTTTATTCAAATATGAACAACGGATTAACTCATTTCCTCCACAAACATTTAGTTTATTCTTAATACTATCCTTTGGATTAAAAGCCAATAAAACTGTTTCATTTGTCAATAAAACATTATCTGCATCATCTACAGCTACAGTAACAACGTTGTCAAAATCCAAAAAGTTCTTTTTATTGAACATTTCGAATCGATCAGAAATAAATTGAAACAATCCGCTTCCTATACTTCCAAGCCATAAATTTTGTTCTTTATCAAGGAAGATTTTACTAATGAACACACTTCCTAATCCGTTTTTAGGCGCAATGGTTAACTGTTTTTCAATTTGTTTACTGTTATTAAACTTTAAAACAGATAAGCCTTCATTAGTTAACGACACCCATAACTCTGAGCCATTTTTAAAACAAACGTCCTTTACATTTAGGCTCTTGCTTTTTAATTCTGTTGAATAGGTTGTTACGGTTGTGTAATTCTTATTCTCGTTTCGAATGCACTCCACACCTACTTCATCTATACCTGCATAAATTTCATTTCCTGTAAACTCAATGCATGTTACATTTTTATCCTTTGTGTTTCCAATAGCCTTGTAATCTTTTTTTCCTGAACTTAAATCAACAACTAATAAGCCGCTTTGACTTGCGATATATAATTGGTTATCCTTGATTCTGATTTTACTTACAGGGTCGAGTTCTTCCGTTATGAACGGAACGATGCTATCACTCACAATTTTATAAATAGAGCCTGCTGAATTAGCGTAGTAAATGTTTTGTTTAGCGTCCTCTGCAATTGCCACTACTTTAGCGGCCTGAGCAGATGCAGTCTTGATTTTCCTAAATTTTCCGTTTTCATAACAACTCATACCGCCTTCAAAATGTCCAATCCAAATTCTTTGTTTTGAATCCGCAAATAAAGCACTGCAGAAATTCTCGGCTAAACCAACACGCTTGCTGAATTTACTGATGCGTTGTCCACCATAAGTAGCCAATCCATCACCTGTTGCTATGTACAAAAATCCGCTTTTAGCTTGAACGATGTCGTAAACGTAAGGCTGAGGCAACCCTTCTTCTTGTCCGAATACATTAAACTTATACTCTTGTGCTAAAGCAAGAGTCGAAAAAAATGTAATGAGTATAATTAAGTGCTTTCTCATTTAGCAGGTTTAACACCAATTTTATACTTAAATTTTGGTACGCCACCAATTGGTGTAGCATAAAATGCGAGTAACTTGCCATATTGGTTTTTTATCGTTACGGCAACGTTGTTGTTTTTTACAGCTCTTTTATTTATGAACTGAATGTCTAATGAAGTATTTAATTCTTCAGTTGTAATTGGAAATTTAATTTGTGACCAAGTACCTTCTGTTGACGAACCTGACATGTCTCCCTTTTTGGCCACAGAAACAACACGTACAATTCCTGCATCGTCATAATCAAACACGCTAACTTCACAACTTGTAACATCCGGGGGAATGAAAGGATAGATATGGTATACCGATGTCATATCTTCCGCTAAACGAAAAGTATACTCATAACAAAACGCGTTACCACCTTCAACTTTTACATTTTTATCTTTTTCAGATGATAAATACATTTTGAATAGATTTCCATCATCACCATCTAAGCCTTCTATTACAACTTTAAAAACGTAGCCTCCGTTTTCCTTTTGCAACTCTCCTTCTTTTGGATTAAACGGGCCGAAACTATACCAATTGCCATCGGTTGTTGCGTCTTCTCCAAAAGTTTTTCCGGTTATAAAAACCCCTGATTTATAATTTCCTTTTGGGGAATCACTTTGTGCATCCTTATCTGAATGAGCGCCTTTTCCACCATAGAATGAATATTTAGTTTTTGAATTAAAGTTTACCACCTTCTCATCTATAGTACCACCAATATCCGGGTCAAAAACACGAATGTAAAACGGGTCGTTGGATTTTTCAGGAATTACGAAAAAGTAAATGGTCGCATAATCGTCATCTCCAAACGAAGGCTTTCCTCCTTTACTGAAAACCGTAAAGTGTTGAATTTTCTCGTCTTCGGATGGGAATGGCTGCGCCGATAAATTAAATCCAATAAACAGGCCTAGAAAAATCAGCCATGGGGACATGCTTTTTTTCATAAATGATGATATAGGTTTAGTCACCCAAAATAAAAAAAATATTCCAATTATTTGTCGGTTTTTCCTGATAATGTAGCTGTTTTAACGATTAATTTTTACATCCACTCTTCTGTTCAAACGGCGTGTTTTTTCTGCAGAATTATCGTATTTCGGTGCAGTTTCGCCAAAAAACTTAGGAATAATGGTCGCATTGGTAAATACTTTGATTTCCTTCTCCACCGCAAATACCCTTCGTTTACTGAGTTGGTAGTTATAATCGGTTGGTCCGAGGTAGCACGCATGCCCTTCCAAAGTGATTTGATTTGTTTTTTTGGCTGAGAAATTTCTGAAATAATAATCCAATTTTTCCAATTCATCTCTCACAACAATAGAAGAATTTAAATCAAAAAAGATGCTGATTTCATTTTCAACCGCTTCAACGATACTGATACGTTTGCCATTTTGATAAGGCGTGATGAAGACATGGGTATATCCCATTTGCAGCAAAGCATTTTTTACATCGTTCGCATTCTCTAATGTTTTTAAATCCTGCGTCATGTATTTGTACCAACCTTCCTCTGTTTTTTCCTCAATCACACCACTTACTTTTCCAAATGCATTCTTTGCCTTTTTGTTTTGATAAGCCCCAATTTGTACACGATACGTTATTTCTCCTGATGCAGGAACATAATCAGGAATAACTGCTGTAGTTTTTGTTGGAGTTGTAACAAGTGTGTTTGTGTTTGTTTGAGTAGTATTGGTTTTAACACTGGTAATCGGATCTTTTACCGGATTGTTTTTTACCGGATCATTGCTTACGGTTGGTGTTGTTGTTGCAAGTAAAGTATTCGTGACTACAGGCGTCTGCTCGAGTGTATCTTTGTGAATCATGTACCGATATTGCATGTTCGGATTATTGATAAGTGAATCACTTAAGAATAAACTCACAATTGACGATTTAAATCCGGCCTTTTGCGCCTTTTCGTAATACGGCAAAATATCGGACAAGGATTTTTCGCTTCCGAGGAAATAGTGATACAAACTATCCTTACGTAGTGCCGTAATTACTTGAAGTCCTTTAAACACCGGGTCGTTCGGGTCAATTTTTTCTTCTGAAACGCCTACATGAACTTTAAAACGAATACTTGTATCGCGACCGTTAATGTTCGGAGTGGTTAAAGGTTTTCCGCCGTTATTGGCAATAGCAATAGAATCCAACTTCTCCATTTTTACAATGAAATCATGAAATGGTTTGTCGTATTTTTCCAGACTATCCAATAATTGTTTTTTCATGTCCTCCTTCTTTCTTGGTTTTTTTGGAGGGGTAAAAGAATACACCGTACTGTCGGTTAAATTGGTGACTTTAATTTTTTTGGTGGCACAATCTTTAAACGGCAAATTGTTTCTCTTTCCTGTAACACCAAGTGTGATCACATAGGTCCCTTCTTTTTGATAGGCATGCTTTGGTGCATCCTGAAAAGAATAATTATTGTCACCAAAGTCCCAGTAATATTTATCTATTTGCACACTGTCGAGATTCGTGTAGTAAGGATGTATAAGCACTTCCAAGCCTGTTTTCACTGTATCGGGGGCATGAATGTACAATTGCCTTTCGTTTTTAATTTCAAATTCATAGGTTACTTCATTGAAAAAAAGTAATCCTGTCGTTTTGTCTACCACGTTTAATTCCACATTGTAAATTCCTTCATTCTCGAAACAATGACTGGCTTCTAATCCTCTTTTCTTTGCGCCATCACCAAAACTCCATTCGTAAGTCATGCCCAAAGTATCTTTTGAATCCATACTTGCTTCCTCGTAAAAAGTATAGCAATACAAATTATCCTTCATGTCTTTACAATTCTTGAATGAAGGAAAAATGTTTTTGAAGTAATACAAATCATCATTACCACTGCGATTACTGCTGAAATAACCACTCACCTGATTGGTGTCCATGCAAATTCCAAAATCATCGGATGAGGAATTAATGGGATTGCTAAGCAATTCAAGTTGCGCATCCGGATTAAATAAATCAACCGCATAGATATCAAGTCCACCGAAGCCGCCTGGTCTGTCGGATGCAAAATAAAGTTTTCCATTTACAAAATACGGAAACGATTCATTGTACTCTGAATTAACTTTCGCGCCACAATTCATTGGTAATTGCCAGATGCCATCACGCTTTACACTGTAAAACAAATCAATTTTTCCGTAGCCGCTGCCAATATTACTGGCAAAGAACATCAGTGTATCTGCCCACACACTTGGTTGGGCGCAGGAAACCGTATCATGTAATCCGAATGTTATTTTCTTTGGCTTTTTTACTTTTTTGTTGATTGTATCTTTCTCTAAAAATGAAATTTGTAATGGAAGTGTTTTGCGCTTTCGCAATACCCCTTCATTATTCACTGTGCAGTAATAGCCCTTATCGGTCTCACAACTCGGACCGATGTAATATTTTGTCTTCAGTTGCTTGCTGATGAGATCGGGTTTTGTAAAATTCACTGAGTCGAGTAATAAACATTTGTACAAATCGGTGAATTGTTTAGAAGTGGCGTTGTCGTAATACACAACTGCGTACTCATTTTCACGGTCGGAGATGAAAAAAAAGTTGTTTTTATAGCGATAAGGGGAATATTCGCCATCCTTGGTATTGAGCATCGACAGCGGAAGGACCTTTATTTTAGTTGTATCGTACTGTAAAGCTTGAGATTGAAGCGAAAAGGAGGTCATGTATAGTATTGCTATACAGAAAGTTACAAATATGTTAGAGCGCGAAAGCTCGTGGGTTCCTCGCATTGGCTGAATAGCCAAAATAGTATCTTATTAGTAACTCGTGAGACCCACTGTTATAATGTTTTAAACGATTTAATCCACAATCGTAACTATAGCTGAATTTGAACTGATCGTTGATGCCGAATTCCAAAATTCCGACAATAGATTCGTTGGTTCGGTAAGAAACTCCCACTCCCAAACGCTGGCGGAAGTAGTAATTGATGTTAATATCGCCCTGAATTGGTGATCCATTGATGTATTTAACCAAAAACGAAGGTTTTATTCCATGGTCGTCTGTTAATGAAAAATAGTAGCCCCCTGTTGCAAGTATTGGATTTTCTATTAAGAAATTTTTATTCAAAGTATTTACGAGGTACGGAGCGCTTAATCCGGCGAAAATATTTTTCCCATAAAAATAAATTCCGGCGCCACTTAAAAAACCTACACTCGTTGGATTTTGATTTTGTAACAAAGCATCCTGCTGATCATTGCGTGCTAGTTTATCCCAATTAGTTCTCTTTATTATCACACCATTCTGTAAGCCTAAACTTAATTTATACTTACGCTTGATGCGGATGCGGTACGCATACATAACATTTAAAATTTGACTGTTATATACTCCTACTTTATCATTGATAATTCCTACGCCAACACCAATAGATTTAATTCGAAGCGGTGTGTTTAATCCAAATGTGGTTGTTTGTGGAGCGCCATCAAATCCAACCCATTGCTGACGATGCCCTAGCGTTACATCCATCGCTTCATGTCTTCCGGCATAAGCCGGATTAATAATAAATCCATTGATTACATATTGGCTAAAACCGGGATAGTGCTGCGGTTTGGCGACCGTTGCCCATAAAATAAACAATATGTAAAGTATTCTCTTCATTAATTTGATTTAATTACCAAATAACCCGTGTATTTTTTTCCTTGCGCTTCAATAATAAAATAGTACGTATCATCAGCAAGTTTTACACCGTCATTGTTCTCACCTTTAAAGCTGTCTTTATAATTTTCATGATGGTAAACCTGATTACCCCAACGATTGAACACAAATAATTTCACATCATTAACATCAGCTAATCCGCGTACTTCGAAGAAGTCGTTACTTCCATCTCCATTCGGTGTGATAACTTGTGGGATTAATAAAGGATTTATAATTAAAACCATTGTATCTGAAACCGCGGCACACACACCGTTAGTTAATGTCCAAACTAATTCATAAGTACCCGCTTCATTGGCAGCAAAATTACTTAACGGATCGCCTGTATTTGCAAAACTACCGCCTGGCCCCGTTAATATTGACCATGTACCAGCTCCAACAGTTGGTGTATTACCTGCCATTAAATTATTTAGTAAGTCGGAGGTTATATCCGGACCCGCATTAGCAGAACCCGGTAATATTGGAGTGTAAGCCTGCACGAACATGGTATCGCTGGTAGTTGGACAAACCGATGAATTTCCTACTGTCCAAACAAATCCGAATAAGCCCTGACTATTTACAGCAACACCTGAATTATTACTGTTAATTATTGATACTGTTGAATTAGGTATTGATAATGGTGTCCAGGTTCCTGTTCCTATTGCAGGAAGAACAGCCGCCATATTTGTGGTGTAAGAACAAACTGATTGGTCTGGACCTGCATTAGCTATACTTGGAACAGAAAAAACATTGATATTAATAGTGTCGTTCTCAGCCGGACAATTCCCGTTTCCAATTGACCAAACATACGTGTATGTTCCTGCACCGGAGAAATTAACGGATGAAGTCGGACTTAAAGAAGAAGTAACCGCCGGAGAGGCTCCTACCGGAATCCAGGTACCAGTTCCTATAGAAGGCGTGTTTCCAACAAGGGTACCAGTGTATGCACATAAAGTCTGGTCTGCGCCGGCATTAGAAACACTTGGATTAGAATACGTAGTAACAACAACGGTGTCTTGCTCAGCCGGACAAGTTGCAAATGTTACAGACCAAACATAAGTAAAGGTTCCTTGATTTGTAAACGAAACTGCTGTTGTAGTTGAGTTCGGACTAGCTACGTTAGGAGAAACACCAACCGGAATCCATGTACCGGTACCTGCCGCCATTGTTCCGGTTAATAAAGAATTCATGGAACAAATTGCCTGATCAGGACCTGCACTTGGTTGAAGATTGATCAATACATTAATTTGCATTGTATCTCTTGTTATCGGGCAAACACCGTTACTTACTACCCATTCAAACGTATTAATGCCAATTGATAATGATGTTACTGAGGTGGTGCTGGAATTCGTATTTGTTACTATTCCTCCTATTCCCAGAGGATTCCATGTACCTGATCCAACCGTAAGAGGAATAGCTGATAAAGTAGAGCTTAACGAACAATGTGTTTGATCAGCACCTGCGTTTGCGACAGTTGGCACAGCATCCACTTGAATACTGATTGTTGAAGTAGACGCAGGGCATACACCGTTAGAGATGGTCCATTGTAAAATATTACTTGTGGCCGTTGAGATAGCGGTGGCGGTTGCAGTTGGTGATGTGCTTGGCGTTATAACTGCTGAACCTGCAATCACACTCCATGTAC
>CAYQDP010000010.1:0-17552 GCA_964416235.1 uncultured Flavobacteriaceae bacterium
CTTCATCAATTACGATTTTTCTTCTTTCCGCTTTACCATTAATATATAAATCAACATATAACGGCAAACGATATAATGGTGTTTCTTTAAAATCCTGTTTTTGTTCTACCTTTAAAACCACTGTCTTATTGGCATCATTATACTCTTTAGTAACATTTATAATAGGATGGCCGCTTGCCATGAACCACTGATTAAAAAACCAATTCATGTCTTCACCTGTCACTTCTTCAAAAGCCAAACGCAGATGATGAATTTCAGCCGGTTTAAAACGACGGTTCTCTAAATACAATTTTAACGAAGCAAAGAAAGCATCATCGCCAACAATCTTACGTAGCATATGAAGGATTTGTCCACCTTTGTTATAGCTAAATGCATCAAACATATCTTCTCGGTTTTCGTAATCGTAACGAATCATATGCACTTGCTTTTGTTGGCCTTGCATAAAATAACCAGAACGAGAACTTGCATGATGCTCGTCGGCTGCATCGCGACCATACTTGTATTCATTCCATAAATATTCGCCATAAGTAGCGAAAGATTCATTTAAAGGAAGGTTACTCCAACTTTCACTTGTAGCTAAATCACCAAACCATTGGTGAAATAACTCGTGTGCAATTACATCCTCGCCCTTTTTTCCATCAATCATTTCTCGGGTTGTTTGATAAACCATGAAATCGCCATGCAAAGTAGAGCTTGTGTTTTCCATCGCGCCACTCACGTAATCGCGCGCCACAATTTGTGCATATTTTTGCCAAGGGTAATCAACACCAAGCTTTATAGAATAAAATTCAATCATCTCCTTTGTATTCCCAAAAATTCCTTTAGCATGTGCTTCATATTCCTTCTCCACATAATAACTTACTTCTTTCCCACGCCATGGCTCATCTGTTACTTTTACAAACTCTCCTACACCCATCATTACTAAATAAGGCGCATGCGGTAAATCCATTTTCCAATGATCGGTGCGAGTACCATCTGCATTCTTAGTTGAGGCAACGAGCAAACCGTTAGATAAGGTTGTATACTTATTATCAACCGTCATGAAAATTTCGTTGGTCATTTTTTCGTTCGGACTATCAATGGTTGGGAACCAGGCTGAGTTACTTTGCGTTTCACCTTGCGTCCATATTTGCGGCATTTTATTCGGATCTTCGCCTTTAGGATTGATAAAATACAATCCCTTATCGTCATTAATAGCCTGAGATCCGCCTTTCTTTAATTCATTCGGTTTAGAAATGTATTCGATTTCTACTTTGTATTTTTCATCGGGACGAAACTCGCGACCTAAACTAATTTTTAATGAATCGCGTTCATATTTGTAATCGCTGCTCGACAACATCCAATTTTCTCCCTGTTGAGTTGCCTTTTTCCCTTTTGGTGCGACAATAGGCATGGTATTAAGTTGTAATACTTTTAAACTTTTAATTTCCATGCCACGTGCATCGAGATAAAGCATGTTGGTTGGATAGAAGTATGGCTTTACATCCAAAACTGCTTTCCCAATCAATTGAGATTTTTGCCAATCAAAACTTACTTCCAATTTTGTATGTAGAATATCGTTAGTTAAAGGGTTAGCTGCGCGATATACTTTTTTCTTCGGCTCCTCATCAGCAACAACTTTAATTGTGTCGAGGTTAATAGCAGGCTCATCAGCAACTGTACTTGCTTTTGCAGTTGCCTGATTTTTTTTGGTGTTAGAGCAAGCCAATGCAATAACAGTTAAAATTCCAATGGTTAATTTATTGGTCATAAAAGCGGGATTTATTTGTATGCAAGTTAAAGAATAATAGGGTGAATAAAATAACCCAATATGGGTGAAACAAGCCGCTTGTAAATAAACGAGCTTTGTATCAGAAGTTTGTTCATGTTGTTCTAAAATCACGAAGCCCCTTTAGGAGAAATCTTAAAGGGGCTTTAGTTTTAATGCGCATCCTTACCGGTAAACCGTGACACCCTTTCCTTAGAGGAGAAGGAATAGGTTTAATCTTTCACCCTATTCCATTTCAAGGTCTTCATCATCCAGGCCGGAACCGGTTTTTCGGGTGCTCGCTTGCGTAAGTCGAGGTACCAGCCCCACTTTTTCATGATGGGGATTTTTTTGGTCTCAACAAATTCAATTAATGTCCCATCCGGATCCTCTATATAGGTAAAATGACCAGCAGCTTCACCCATTTCAAAACCAGCACCCCCATCTACAGTAAATGGATGTCCGGCCTTTTCACAAGCCTCCTTTAAAGCCTGCATATTGCGAATGTCAAAACATAAATGAATAAAGCCTAAATCTCCCCAAAAGCGATTTTCAAATATTTTACGTGGACTGTAATTATGCCCTTGCACCAATTCGATATAACTGCTGCCAAACATTTCAGCAAAACTAGCAGTGCGATTTTGAGAATGCGTTAATAAAACACGACGGCATTTTACATTTCCTCCAGGCAATCCTTTTAAATCTTCAAATTCTCCCTCTTTATCATACACTACTTTATCATAACCTAATACTGATGCATAAAAGTTTTTAGATTTTTCGATATTACTTACACCAATAATCATTCCTACCGGTCCGCCGGTTGTTTTTAGACCCTTTCCAAACCAATCTTTCCCCTCTACAATTTCAAAAATATTGCCGTATAAATCTTTAATGAAAAAATGCTCTTCGCCATTTGGGGATTTCACGATATCACTTAATAAAGTAGCACCTTTAGCTTTCAGAAACGCATAAGATTCCTTTACATTTTCACTCTTAATTTTTGCAACAAACAAGCCTAAATCGCCTAAATGTGCTTGAAATGTAGCCGGCTGAGGCGTACGGCTGGTGTATTGCCAAATTTCGAATCCGCCACCACCTTTAAGGTTAATTGCCAAAATAGCATGTCTGCTTTGCGGTTTTCCACCCGTATAAGGCAGCATCAAATTGGCTTCGGCTGCCTCTTCAAAAATAGGAATATCCATACCGAAATGCTGACGGTACCACTTAAACGCCTCATGTACGTTAGGAACTCCAATCCCAACTTGCTGTATGCCTGCTATTAAATATTTGCTCATAATTAAGGGCAAATATAGAGACTAATTTGACTTATAAAACCGTGATTTTTCCAAGGTAATTATTACATTTAAACAAATTTTTAGCTATGTACGGAACATTTAAAGATCACTTACAAAACCAGCTTAATGATATTGAAGCAAACGGTTTATTTAAACGCGAACGTGTTATTACCACCCCACAAGGTGCGTCGGTAAAAGTAAACGGTAAAGACGTAATTATTTTTTGCGCCAATAACTATCTTGGATTATCCTCTCATCCAAAAGTAATTGAAGGCGCGAAGAAAGCATTAGACAGTCATGGTTTTGGTATGAGCAGCGTTCGCTTTATTTGTGGCACGCAAGACATTCACAAAACATTGGAACAAAAAATTGCAACATTTCTCGGACAAGAAGATACTATTTTATACGCTGCTGCTTTTGATGCAAATGGTGGTGTGTTTGAACCTTTATTTGGAGAGGAAGATGCTATTATATCCGATGAGTTAAATCACGCTTCAATTATTGATGGTGTGCGTTTGTGTAAAGCACAGCGCTATCGTTACAAAAACAGTGATATGGCTGATTTGGAAGAGCAATTGAAAAAAGCACAAGCACAACGTTACCGCATTATTGTTACTGATGGTGTATTTAGCATGGATGGCTATGTTGCTCCATTGGATAAAATTTGTGATTTGGCGGATAAATATAATGCCTTAGTCATGGTGGACGAAAGTCATGCCACAGGCTTCATTGGTAAAACCGGACGAGGTACGGTTGAATTAAAAAATGTAATGAAACGTGTTGATATCATTACCGGGACCTTAGGAAAAGCATTAGGCGGAGCGATGGGTGGATTTACAACAGGAAAAAAAGAAATTATTGAAATATTGAGACAACGGTCGAGGCCTTACCTCTTCTCTAATTCATTAGCTCCACACATAGTTGGCGCAAGCATTGCGGTATTTGATTTATTAAGTCAGACGACCGAGTTGCGTGATAAATTAGAGTGGAATATCAATTATTTCAAGAAAGGCATTAAAGCTGTTGGCCTCGAAATTAAGGAAGGAGACAGTGCTATTGTACCTGTTATGTTATACGATGCAAAACTATCACAAGTGTTTGCCGATAAATTATTACAAGAAGGCATTTATGTAATTGGATTTTTCTTTCCTGTTGTACCGAAAGGACAAGCACGTATTCGCGTACAGTTATCGGCTGCCCATGAGAAAGAACACTTAGATAAAGCTATTGCTGCTTTTGAAAAAGTAGGTAAAGAATTAGGAGTGATTAAATAAAAATTAGGAGGTGTATAACCTCCTTTCTTTTTCCATAAAGCAATCCCTTCTTACTTCATGAATAGAAATTTCGGACTTGATTTACTAAGAGCAATCTCCATATGGCTTGTGTTATTACAGCATTTGGGATTGAGTGTTCCGGGTTTTACACAACTCAAAATTGGGGGTGTAGGGGTAGAAATTTTTTTTGTACTAAGCGGCTTTCTTATTGGAGGGATTCTGTTTAAAGAAATTAATAAAGGACTAGGATTTAAAAAAACACTATTCAACTTTTGGATACGAAGATGGTTTAGAATACTCCCGCTTTACTATGGAATCTTACTTTTCAAGTTTATTTTTCTGGACCATTCTGTAGGATGGAATATTATTTATTACATATTATTCCTTCAAAATAATTTTTACGGCATAGATTTTTACCACGTGACGTGGAGTCTGGTAATCGAGGAGTGGTTTTATATTTTTGTTCCAATATTTCTTCTTGTTGCACAACAATTCACACAATCTAAAAAATGTATCCTGCTTTTATGCTTAACATTTATCGTATTTGTTAATGTTCTCAGGCTGGTTTATGTTTCCTTATGGGATGTTCCATATGTCGGCGTTAATTCAAATTTTCCATTTCGTTTTGACTCTTTGTTTTTGGGAGTTGTGCTCGCCTACTTACAACTCAATTTTACCGACTTCTTTAAAAAGCTTCAAAACCTAAAAACCTTCATACTTGGATTCATTTTGTTTTTAGCGTACTTGTCTTTTTTTTATGCTTTATCTACACCCGAAAACAAAATCGATCAGAGTATTTTTATAAGAACTGCAGGCTTTTTCATTTTGCCATTTACAATTACCCTTATGGTTCCTTTTGTGGCCGGTTTGGATTTTAATATTGACGGTAGTTACCTTAAAAAAATTCTTTTTCATTTTATCACATACACTAGTCTACTTACCTATGCCATTTATTTATTGCATCCCCTAGTTTTTACTTTTGTTACAACTTTAGCGCTTTCTGTTTTTACTAAATATCTGCTGTGTGTCATCTTAACATATATATCTGCATTTACTGTGTATAAATTCTATGAGAAACCAATTCTTCAACTCCGAGAGAGGTTCACTGTATAATTCCGGTATGCGCTAGTGATTTTTCACTTGCTGAATAATCATCTGATTCACCACACCCTTAAATGAATTGTTTAAACCATAAGGTGAGTGTTTGCCATTAGGTAAAGTAAATAATTGATGCTTTATTTTCTTTCGTTGAAGAGAATCTGCTAATTGCTTGCTTTGAGCAAAAGGCACAACATCATCATCTAAGGCGTGAATTAATAACAGCGGTATGTTCTTTATATTATGAATTGGGCTCGCTTTTATAACAACGCTGTCGTTGTTTTTATAATCGCTTCCTAATAAATCTTTATATAAATTCGGCAAGCCCCAATCTTGCGTAAGGCGATAAAAAACATCATCATTAAAGTTTACAGGTCCGGCAAAAGAAGTAACAGTTTTGATTTCCTTTTCACCCAAGGTATAGGCATACAATAACGCTAAATGTCCACCTGCACTTGTGCCTAATAAATGTACTTGTGTTGTATGCAGAGAAAAAGTTTTGGAATTACTTTTTAAAAACCACAATGCATTTTGAATATCCTTTAGCATTTCATTTAATTTCACTTTAGGTGCTAAACGATAATTGATATTGGCAACACAAATGTTTTCGTTATAAAAATCATTTGCCATATCCGTCCAGAACATTTTTTTATCACCCTGCACCCACGCGCCACCATGAATAATTATCAAGAATGGTGTTTCGGCATCTCTGTTTTTGGTTAAATACAGATCAAGATAATTAAGTGTGTCTTTACTATATTTGAGGTCTTTTAAAACAAAAGCTTCTTCTGCCGGATATTTAGGTTTTATTTCTTCAGGCGGTTTTACACGGTTAAGGAAAGTATAAAGGTAAATGCAGATAATGACTACCGCTAATGCAGCTACAAGGTATAAACCTTTTATGTTATTGATAAATTGCATTTATGATGAAATAAATTTAAGGAAATATTAATTAAAGAGTTTAATTCTTTTTTGCATTTCAAATATTTATTACCTTCATCTTAATAATGTCAAAGCAAAAAGCATACACTTTAGATCCCTCACCAGAGGATTATAATTTCTTGCTGTATGGAATTGCTTGTCCGGATAATCAATATTTTATAGTGAACGCTATAAATGATGCCTTAGGTACTGATTTGCGTCTGGAGGAATACATTGATTTAAGTCACCGCATGGGAAAAGAATTCAAATTTTCATTCTATAGTTTTTTTGATGAGGCCTTAAATTTAGAATACAATTTAATTCCGAACCGCAGTAATCACATTGCGCAAGAGAATAAAGAAAAAGAAGGCGGTGATTTATTTTCGTTATTCAATGAAACCGTTGACGAGAGTAGTAAATTGATTCCTGAACTTACAAAAACAGATTATTTGTTATTGATAAAAGGCGATGAACATTATCATCACAGTTATAAAATTGCCGAAGCTTTGAAGAAAATTCCGGAGATTATTACGCTTCAGGAAATAATTCCAGATCAATTAAGCAGTAAAAGTAATTTAATTTTCTAGCTTACTTTTTCAGCAAAGCATCCCAGCCCTGCGCTTTTAATGCTGCGACTGTTCCTGATTTAGTAACGAGGTTGGTTCCCTTTTCTTTATTGGTTATGTGCCCTATGACTGAAAAATCAGGAAGATTTTTTACCTTATCATAATCTGCAGCATCAATTGTGAAAAGTAATTCATAATCTTCGCCGCCACTTAAAGCGCAAACAGTTGCATCTAAATTAAATTGACGTGCCGTATCATAGGTTTGAGAATCGATTGGGATTTTCTCCTCATACAATTCACAGCCCACATTCGATTGTGTACAGATATGTAAAATTTCAGAAGCTAAACCGTCACTTACATCCATCATGGAAGTTGGTTGTAAATTTAAATCGGAAAATAATTTAATGATATCCTTTCTTGCTTCCGGTTTTAGCTGTCGCTCTAAAATATAATCCTTGCCTTCTAAATCAGGTTGGATGTTTGGATTTTCCTTAAAGATAGTTTTTTCTCTCTCTAAAATTTGCAAGCCCATATAGGCTCCACCTAAATCTCCACTCACACATAATAAATTTCCTTCTTTAGCACCATGGCGATATACCACTTTATCTTTCTCACACTCGCCTAAAACAGTAATATTAATTACCAAACCGCTTAGTGAAGAGGTTGTATCTCCACCCACTAAATCAACACCGTATTTCTGACAAGCTAAAAGCATCCCTGCATATAACTCTTCTACTGCTTCCAAACTAAAGCGACTGGAAATTGCCATGCTTACAACAATTTGCTTGGGCTGACCATTCATCGCATAAATATCGCTCAGGTTCACTATAACAGATTTATAACCCAAATGCTTTAAAGGAACATACGTTAAGTCGAAATGAACGCCTTCCACTAACATGTCACTAGAAACTAAAGTAACTGTATTTGTGTTTGTGTAATTAATTACAGCCGCATCATCGCCTACACCCTTAATGGTTGAAGGATTTTTTAATTCAATGTGTTCGGTAAGATGTTTAATTAAACCGAATTCGCCTAATGCACTTAACTCTGTTCTTGTGTTATTTTCCAACATGATTTTATTTTTTAGCGTGACCGTAAACTATATAGTGATACCCTTTTGGTAAATTATTAAATACAACTGAATCAATATGCCCGAATACGTTGCGAGACGTCTCATTAAAACCAAAAGCCCCCATGAATCCTGCAGTGTGCAATTCGACTTCCTTAAATTCATTCAAGTATTTTTTCATTTGAGAATAATGCATATAATTCCAATCTTTTGCCCACTTCACAAAATTCTTTCTGAAGAAGGAATGAAATTTGCTCGCTCTTAAATTTTCGGCAAATAAAAAAATACCACCCGGCTTTAACGCTTTATAAATTTCATTGATACTTTTTTCCATTCTCTCATCCTTTCCTTCGCGTCCTACTCCGCCTAAAACAGATTTCAAAATGATTACATCAAAATGATTTTCGTAAGGGATTTCAACAGCATCGAAACATTGATATTCTATTTCTCCTTTTAAATTTAAAGATGAATGATGCTTTTTAATTTCATCCGGTGTTGGTTTAATGTCGTTACACACTACACTATGTCCCTTCGCTGCCAGCCACAATGATAATCCTCCTTTGTTTGCGCCAATCTCCAAACACATCAGTTTTTTATCCTTAGGAATTATTTTTTCCCAATGTAATAATGCGTTCGACCAGTTTTTTACATCCCAGCCAAGTATATCCTTATTGCTAAGCTCTCGCTGCATTATTTTAGTTTAACGCAAACGTTTTTTGGCTCTGTAAAGAAATCAAAAGCTTCGAATCCGCCTTCGCGACCCACACCTGATGATTTTACACCGCCAAATGGCGTACGTAAATCACGCAACAACCAACAATTAATCCAAACAATTCCTGTATGTAATTCTGAAGCTACTCGATTTGCCTTTGTGATATCCTGAGTCCAAACTGTAGATGCTAAACCATACATGGTTGAATTCGCCATCATTAAAACTTCTTCCTCCGTATCGAATGGTGTGATTGTTACTACCGGTCCGAAAATTTCTTCCTGATTCGTACGGCAATCATAACTTAACCCCTCAATAATAGTTGGCTCTACATAGAAGCCATCCTGAAATTCTCAATATATAATTTTACGTTTACCACCACTTAAAACTTTCCCGCTTTCTTGCTTTGCTAATTCAACATAACTTAAAATCTTCTCCTTGTGTGATTTTGAAACGACCGCACCAATTTTTACACCATCCTGGAGGGGTGGACCAACCGTTAGTTTCTTTGTTTTCTCAACGAAGTCGTTCTTGAATTTTTCATAAATAGGTCGCTCTACAAATATTCTTGAGCCGCATAAGCAAATTTGTCCCTGATTTGCGAATGAAGACAACATCGTTGTCGATAACATCTTATCGTAATCGCAATCGGCAAAAATGATATTAGGATTTTTTCCGCCTAACTCTAAAGACATTTTCTTGAACATTGGACCTGCCACGCTTGCTATATGTGCGCCTGTTTTTGTTCCACCCGTAAATGAAATAAGAGGAATATCCTTATGCGAAACAATTGCATTTCCAACCTTTGGACCTAATCCATGTACAATATTTAATACGCCTTTTGGCAATCCGGCTTGAATACAAATTTCCGAAAGCAAATAAGCTGTCATTGGTGTTACTTCGCTTGGCTTTGCAACAACAGTACATCCGGCAGCCAATGCAGGAGCAATTTTCCAGGTAAATAAATATAAAGGCAAATTCCAAGGAGAAATACATCCGGCAACACCAACCGGTTGACGTAAGGTGTAATTAATCGCTGTATCTTCCATAGCATGTGCATGCGATGAATAATGCAAAATGCCGGTGGCATAAAAATTAAAATTAGCAGCGGCTCGTGGAATATCAACTGTTTTTGCCAAATGAAGCGGCTTACCATTATCAACACTTTCAATTAGCGCTAACTTGTCTAAATTTTCTTCTATCAAAAAGGAAATTTTTTGAAGAATGCGTGAGCGGGTTTCTTTTGGCGTATTACTCCAAGCTTTGAATGCTGCCTTTGCAGCTTTTGTTGCCAACTCTACATCGCGCTCATCACTATCAGGAATCAAAGAATAAACTTTTCCGCGTGAAGGATCAACGTTATCAATATACTGGTTAGAAATAGGCGCTACTAGTTCGCCATTGATGTAATTTTGAATTTTACTCATGTACAATTATTTTTCGCACAACTCTTTAAGGTTTTTTAATCCTTGTTCGAATTGCTGATTTAAGTTTTTATTAATCATTGGTCCCATTAAACGTGCCATAGGGTATGCCAGCGGACCGTTATTCTCCCATACCACCTTTGTAGTTCCGTTTTGTAAATCATTAAATGTCCAACTGTCTAATGCAGTACTTTTCCATGGTTTAATAAATTCAAGGTCCAAAGTTATTTCTTGCGGCGCAGTAAATCCTTTGATTGTTAAACTTCCCTGCCCGATTTTCTTTCCATCCCATGCGAATTTATGTCCTACTGTTCCCGGCGCTCCAGTAATTTCTGATTTAGCATCCTGTTCCATTTTGTGCCAAGGATTCCAATCGCGGTAATGATTTAAATTTGAAATACGCTCGTATACATGCGCTGCAGGCTTATTTATTACAATTTCCTTTTTGATACTATACTTGCCGGGTAAAATAGCAGCAACAATCAGTACTAAGCCAATTATTGCGATAAGAATGTAGATTATAATCATAATTCAATTTTTAGGTTTAAACAAAGATACTAAAAACAAAAATGCCCCCTTTTAAGGAGGCATTTTGTAAGTTTTATTTAACGATTAGTGTTCGCCACCGTCATGTTCGCCTTCAGCTAAAGGAACAGTTTGAGGAACGAAATCGTGCTCTTGTCCAGGCTTGCTGTAATCGTAAGCCCAACGGTGAACAACCGGTAAAGCGCCAGGCCAGTTACCGTGAATATTTGCCATTGGAGTAGTCCACTCTAAAGTATTAGAATTCCATGGATTTTGAGGAGCTTTCTCACCACGGAACATGCTATAGAAGAAGTTGAATAAGAATACACCTTGACCTAATGCTCCAATAATAGCAGAGATTGTAACGATTTCGTTAATATCTACTAAGTTGTCGAACATCGGGAAGTTGCTATTCGTGTAATAACGACGAGGAACACCAGCTAATCCTAAGAAGTGCATTGGGAAGAATACACCATACGCAGAGATGAAAGTAATCCAGAAATGTAAGTAACCTAATTTCTTATTCATCATACGTAAGAACATTTTAGGGAACCAATGATAAACCCCTGCGAACATACCGAAGATAGCAGAAAGACCCATTACAATGTGAAAGTGAGCTACTACGAAGTATGTATCGTGAACGTTGATATCAAGAGTAGAGTCAGCAAGGATAATACCTGTAACACCACCGGTAATGAACGAAGAAACTAATCCGATTGAGAATAACATTGCAGGCGTATACTGAATGTTACCTTTCCATAATGTAGTAATGTAGTTAAATGCTTTTACTGCAGAAGGAATCGCAATTAATAATGTTGTGAATACGAATACTGAGCCTAAGAAAGGATTCATACCGGTCATGTACATGTGGTGACCCCACACGATGAAAGATAAGAAACCAATCGCTAACATAGAACCAATCATAGCACGGTAACCGAAGATTGGCTTACGAGAGTTAGTAGAGATAATTTCAGAAGTAATACCTAATGCAGGTAATAATACGATGTATACTTCAGGGTGACCTAAGAACCAGAATAAGTGTTCGAATAAAATTGGACTACCACCAACGTTATCTAACGGACGACCGCCGATATAGATATCCGATAAGTAGAAACTTGTTCCGAAACTACGATCGAAGATTAACAATAATGCACAAGAGAATAATACAGGGAAAGATAATACACCTAAAATAGCTGTAATTAAGAATGCCCAGCAAGTTAAAGGTAAACGAGTCATGCTCATACCTTTTGTACGTAAGTTAACGATAGTGATGATGTAGTTCAAACCACCTAATAAAGATGATACGATAAATAACGCCATTGAAGTTAACCATAAAGTCATACCTAATTTAGAACCAGGCATTGCTTCAGGTAAAGCTGATAATGGAGGATAAATTGTCCAACCCGGTGATGCAGGTCCGTCTTCAATAAAACAAGAACCTAACATGATTGCACTTGATAAGAAGAAGAACCAATATGAAAGCATATTCATAAATCCTGATGCCATATCACGCGCTCCAATTTGATAAGGGATTAACAAGTTAGAGAACGTTCCGCTTAATCCACCGGTTAATACCATAAATACCATGATAGTACCATGGATAGTAACTAAAGCTAAATACATATTCGGATCAAGGATACCGTCTTTGCCCCACTTATCTCCAAGTATAGCATTGATGAAGGCAAATTTTTCTCCCGGCCATGCTAATTGCATACGGAAAATGATAGACATTGTCATAGCGACAACGGCCATAATAACCGCAGTGATTAAGAACTGACGAGAGATCATCTTGTGATCCATGCTGAAAATGTACTTACTCACAAAGCTCTCCTCATGGTGGTCATCATGATGTGCATGATCGTGATGAGTAGCATGCTCGTGTTCCAGTGCTGTTGCTGTATGTGTAGATCCCATGTTTATTATTTATTAAATAGTGTTAGTAATAGTATTATTTAGAGGCTACAGTTTTTACTGCTTTTTGTTTTGCCAACCATTCGTTATAATCCTTTTCAGACTCAACAATGATTGTCATTTGCATATTATAGTGAGAAGCACCGCAAATTTTGTTACATAACAAAATGTAATCAAATTCAACAGGCTCTTTACCGTCTTTTGCGCGTTGTTTATTGATACCTGCCATCATTTGCTTCACGTAAGGATCCTGACGCATTTCTGCAGTTGTTTTAGTTGGCTTAAACTTAAATGCAGTTACCATCCCAGGCACACAGTTCATTTGTGCACGGAAGTGAGGCATGTATGCTGAGTGAATTACATCACGGGAACGCATTAACATTTCTACCTCACGACCAACAGGTAAATGAAATTCATTCTTTACTAAAATATCGTCGTAACCCGAAGCATCCGCTGTATCTAAACCTACAGAATTAGTTCCGCCGATTTGACGAAAATCTGTAGATCCTAACTTTCCATCTTTACCTGGAAAACGAGCGGTCCAATCAAATTGTTTAGCGTATAATTCAACTGTTACCTTGTTTACGTCAGTAGGTGCAGACATGATTTCGTTCCAATACTTCAAACCGAAAATGATGATAAATGCTAATGCAGAAGCAGGTATAACTGTCCAAAGCATTTCCAACTTATTGTTATGAGAATAGAAAACTGCCTTTGCGTTTTTATGTCCGCGATATTTAAATGCGAAATAGAATAAGAAGAAGTTAGTTACTAAAAAAACAAACGAAATTAAGTACATGTTTGCATCCCACAAAGCATCGTATTTTACCCCGTGCTCTGAAGAGGCAGCCGGTAAAGAGCGATCAATCCAACGGTTAATTTGCCAGAAGAAAAACAGGAAGAATAAAATCATAAAAGCTAACATAGCTTTACCCATCATGTCATTATCTGTATCGTTGATTTGCCATTCTTTGGTTTTTTTCAAACCTCTCGATAACTCGATTATTCTTAGTAATTGATGTCCTGCAATTATAAGAAGTATGATGGCTAATAGAACTAGAAGTTTCATCGTATATAATTTTATTTTCTGTTAAACTTTACTTTCTTTTAATTAAATAGAGTGATGTAAGCTTTCGTTTATATAAGGGTGATTTTTTACTCTTAAAGGTGCTTTTGTAAGTGCGTTCAAGACAACATAAATGAAAAGCCCTAAGAAGAAAAAGAAAGTTCCAAATTCCATCCAGCTCAATCCCGTCCAATGATGCCCAACAGTTCCTGGCATTACCATCATAATAACATCTAAGAAGTGTCCAACCAATATTATTGTACCGACAAAGATTAGGAAGAAGAAATTACGTTTGCTGTCGCGGCTCATTAACATTACCATTGGAAAAGCAAAATTTACAAATAATACAGTCCACATTAACGCCTTATAACTTTCCCAACGAGTTTGAAAGTAAATTACCTCCTCCGGAATATCAGAATACCAAATCAACATGAATTGAGAGAAATATAAATAGGTCCATAAGAAAGATATAGCAAACATCCACTTACCCATATCATGAACCGTACTCTCAGTAACAAAATCAAGATAACCCAATTTCTTCAACCAAACAATTAACATTGTAATTGTTACCATGGCACTAATCCACATGCCTGAGAAAGCATACCAACCATATAAAGTAGAGAACCAGTGAATGTCAATGCTTAATAACCAATCCCAAGCAGAAGTTGATGAGGTTACGCCAAAAACAACCATAAACCATGCTCCTAACTTTACGTTTTTCCAGTGATAACTATTGTTTACATCAATATCCAATTTATCGGCATCAATTGAGTTTTTGCGTAATTTGAAAGTAAACCAAATCCAAGCTATCATGTATAGTACAGTCCTAATCCACCAAAAAGCACCAAAGTATCCCATTTTACTGGCAACAATTGGGTCGTGTTCTGCAACAGTTGGATCCATCCATACGTAAAAATGATTGAGGTGTAATTGGCTTACAATAAAGAATAACATTAAGAAGCTTAATCCCCACGGAAGATACATAGTAACAGCTTCCATTACACGCTTAATAGTTGTTGCCCATCCGGCCTCGGCAGCATATTGCAATCCTAGAAAAAAAGCTGCAGCTAATGAAATTCCCATAAAAAAGAACGCACTTGAGAATATATTTGACCACGCTCGGTTATGATTATATTCCGGATCTTCATTAGTATCCATCATAAACATAGCGATGATAGAGATTAAACCTATAGCCATTAAAATGAACGAAGCCATTTTAGCTTTTGGCGGTACGGTGAATTGTAGTTTATCAGTATTCATATCTTTAAATATCTATGAATTAATTAATGTGTTGATTTAGTTACTTCTTTTTTAACCTCAGCTACCGGAGCTACTGCTTTTGTAGAATCAGCAGGAGCAGTTTCTTTTGGTCCTTGTAATTTCTGTACATAGTGAACCAATTTCCAACGCTCATCCTGAGTTAAAATACTAGCATGATTTCCCATTAAACCTTTTCCGTAAGTAATTGAATGGAAAATTTTACCTTCTGGTAAATTCTTTAACGCTCCATTATAAGCTGGAGGTGCACCCGGTAATTTACCACCTACTTTTCCATCACCGGCGCCGCTGGCACCATGGCAATGTAAACAATATTTACCGTATAAAGCTTCAGCTTCAACCATTACTTTATCATTTAAAGCAATTGGATTTTTTAAATATAAACCGGCTTGCTCATAGCCTTCTGATGTATTAGGATACACATATGGCATATAGCCACGTGCAATTGTACCTTTAACAGGTAAAAATTGCTGAGAGTAAATTGTATCGCCATTAAATACACTTGTACCATACACTTCTACTGAAGGAGAGCGGTACATGTCTGGAGCGAATTCCACACCCGGACTATTCGCATCTTTTTTACCACAAGATGCAAAACCAATTACTAGTGTCGCAAGAGCCACACCGATGTATATTGATTTTATGCTTTTATATTTTAGTTTCATATCTAACAATATCTTTTGTCAAATTAATAAGCCGGTTCAATATACAAAGTACCTTTATAGTTTACTTCCTCTGCACCGTTATCCTTTAAGATGGCATCTGCTTTTTTAGCTTGCTCATCATTTAATTCCAAGTATACTAAAAACTTATCGTCAGTAGTACGAGGGTCTGGATTTTTAGCCTTTGCTCCTGGAACTAACCAGCAACGTAATAAATACGTTAAAGCCATACCGTGAGCAGCGCAAAAGACCGTTGATTCAAAAGTAATTGGAATAAAAGCTGGAATATTAAAATAATACGCCCAATTTGGTTTACCTCCAATATCTGCCGGCCAATCATGAATTTGCATATACCACATCATTAAGGTCGCCAGGCTGGTACCCGTAATGCCATAAATAAATGCACAAATTGCTAAGCGTGTTCTAGGAACACCAATAACAGGATCTAATCCATGAACTGGAAACGGAGAGAACACATCTTTAACGCGGATACCTGATGCACGTAGCTTTTTACAGGCTTCCATCATTGGCACTTCGTCGCCAAAAACACCGTGTATAATTTGTTTAGTTGCCATATCTTTTAAAATATCTTTTTATTTAGTGTGCGTGTGAATGAGCGTGTGAATGATTAGCTGATTCTTTCTTTTGTGCTTCACCTGATTGTTTCAAGATGGTTTTTAATTCAGCTTGAGCAATTACAGGGAAGTAACGAGAGAATAATAAGAAGAATGTTCCAAACATACCGATTGTTCCAATGAAAATACCGATATCAATGAATGACGGAGTATAAGTATTCCATGTAGATGGTAAGAATGTACGTAATAAAGTTGGAACGATAATTACAAAACGCTCGAACCACATACCAATGTTTACTACAATTGATAACAAGAATGTAGCAACAATAGATGTACGGATTTTCTTAAACCAGAATAACTGAGGAGAAATTACGTTACAAGTCATCATTGCCCAGTACGACCAAGCTAAAGGACCTGTTGCACGATTTAAGAATGCGTATTGTTCCCATTCAACACCTGAATACCATGCAATGAATAATTCAGTTAAATAAGCAACACCCACGATTGAACCTGTAACGATGATTACGATGTTCATGTATTCGATGTGCTTGATGGTTAAATAAGCTTCTAATTTGTAAATCTTACGAACTACTAGCATTAAGGTTAATACCATCGCGAAACCTGAGAATACCGCACCGGATACGAAATAAGGTGGGAAAATGGTAGTATGCCAACCAGGAACTACTGATGTAGCAAAGTCGAAGGATACGATTGAGTGTACGGAGAATACTAACGGAGTAGATAAACCTGCAAGTACTAAAGATACTTCTTCGAAACGGCTCCAGTGACGAGCGCTTCCACCCCAACCGAAAGATAATAAACCGTAGAATTTCTTTTGCCAAGGCTTAATTACTCTGTCGCGAATCATTGCGAAGTCAGGAATTAAACCAATGTACCAGAAAACAATTGATACAGTTGCATAAGTTGATACCGCAAATACGTCCCACAATAATGGTGAGTTAAAGTTAGGCCACAATGAACCAAATTGATTTGGTAATGGGAATAACATATAATCTAACCATGGACGACCAGTGTGAAGTGTAACGAAAATGGCTGCACATAATACGGCAAAGATCGTCATTGCTTCTGCCGAACGGTTAATTGCCATACGCCATTTCTGACGGAATAGTAATAATACAGCAGAGATAAGGGTGCCTGCGTGACCAATACCGATCCACCACACGAAGTTGGTAATATCCCAAGCCCAGTCGGCAGCGTTATTTGAACCCCAAGCTCCAATACCTACACCAATCGTGTAAGCTAAACATCCAATACCCCATAAGAAAGTTAAAGAACAGATGGTTAATAAAATATACCATCCTTTTGATGCTTTACCTTCAATGGGAGCAATAATGTCATCAGTAATTTGTCGGTACGTTTTACTACCTAAAATTAACGGATCCCTGATTTCTGATTCTGCGTGCATATTTTT
>CAYQDP010000011.1:0-1979 GCA_964416235.1 uncultured Flavobacteriaceae bacterium
AAATTATTTAGTGATATCCGAAAATTTGCAAGGGCATTTATTTTACATGAATTCAGTTTTAAATAATTCTTCTGCCGCACAAAATGAAGTGTTCATGAATTACGCGAAAGATAATTTGCTGGTTGAATTTAACTATCAAGTGTATTGTAATGTTAGCAAGCAATCGCACAAAGCAAAAGAATTATTTACCTTTTTATCGGATAGCGATTTAGTGTATGTGAAAAGGATAAATGATTATAGCATTAACATCAGTAATTATAAAAACCTTTTACAATTTAGGGCCGCGCTTAAATACCAAAACACTTCCGGTAACAAAGATGTACCCGGTTTATGGACCTGTGAATCCGATACATTAATTACACAAGGGCCTTTTTCTTTTTTAAATCATAAGTCAGGACAAAATGAGTTGTTGTTTCAAGATGCTAAAGGTAATTTGTATTTAACCAGTGCCACAGGAAATATTCTTTGGAAGAAGAATATTGGAGAGCAAAGTTTATCCCCATTTTATACTGTTGATGCATTTAAGAATAACAAGTATCAGATTTTATTTAATACAAAAACCCATCTTCATTTAATCGATCGAAACGGAAATTATGTTCCGGGATTTCCTCTAAAATTACCAGCGACTGCAACTAATCCAATTTCCTTACTCGATTACGATAAAACCAGAGATTACAGGATTATTGTTGCCTGTTCCGATAATAAAATCTATAATTATAATATTACCGGAACAAAAAATGAAAGGTTTACTCCAATTAAAGTTGACCATCCTGTTTATTTACCTGTTAAGTATGCAAAAGTGGGCGCAAGTGATTATTTAATTGCAAATGATTCTGAAGGAAAAATTTATGTTTACAGTCGCAGAGGCGAGGGAAGAATTGACCTGTCGAATAAATTAATTACCAATAGCAGTGATTATTTTATTGATGTAGCTAATAATGTGCAAAACACAACTCTCATTTATTATGACGACAAGAACAGTTTACTCGAGAAAATCAGTCTTGAGGATAAAAAGGACATTGCTAAATTAAATACCGATTTTGAAAATCCTTCCTATTATTTCGAGTTAATAGACGATGATAAGAAAACAGATATAGTGATTGTCGACAAAACAAAATTGGCATGTTACGATTTAATGGGAAATGAATTATTCAAACACGAAACAAGTGATGAAGGTTTTGTTGGAGCAACTTACTATTTTGATACGGATGGAATGTACTTTTTAATAAATACAATTAATGGCAACCTCGAAATTGTTCAGGCAGGATTAAAAAAAGTAGTTAAACGAATTAAAGGAACAGGAAAACCAATGGTGTTTGATTTATTTAAAGATGGTAAGAAATACCTCCTCGTTTCTGATAACAGCACTTTAAAGTGTGTGTTGTTAAAGTAAACTAATATTCAAACACGCCAAATTCTGATTTAACAGTTACGTGCTTTCCTTCTCCTTTTTCAACACGACCAATTATTTTAGCATCTACATTAAATGATTTTGAAATCTTGATAATTTCAGCGGCAAGGTTTTCCGGAACATAAATTTCCATACGGTGCCCCATGTTAAATACCTTGTACATTTCTTTGTAGTCTGTTTCGCTTTGTTGGTGTATGGTTTTAAATAGTGGGGGCACTTCAAACAAATTATCTTTTATAACATGTAAACCATCGTTTAAAAAATGGAGCACTTTAGTTTGTGCCCCGCCGCTGCAATGCACAAGTCCGTTTATTTGACCTGCAAATTGATTTAGAACAGCTTTAATTATGGGAGCGTAAGTACGGGTTGGCGACAAAACTAATTTCGCTGCATCAATCATTTCCGTTGTTTGCTTACCGTTAGATTCGGCGTAGCTCACTTCAATTTTATCGGTAAGATTTAATCCTCCTGTATACACCACATCTTTTGGAAGTGCATTATCGAAAGTCTCAGGAAATTTTTGAGCCACTGATTTTCCAAACACATCGTGTCGAGCAGAAGTTAAACC
>CAYQDP010000011.1:1989-17111 GCA_964416235.1 uncultured Flavobacteriaceae bacterium
ACCGTTGCTGCCCATTCCTCCATTATATTCGTTTTCATAAGAAGCTTTGCCATACGAAGAAAGACCAACAATCACATCACCGGCTTTAATATTGTCGTTAGAAACAACTTCGTTGCGTTTCATTCGGCACACAACAGTGCTATCAACAATAATGGTTCTCACTAAATCTCCCACATCAGCAGTTTCGCCGCCTGTAGAATAAATATTAATTCCGTTATTGCGAAGCATTTCCAAAACTTCTTCAGTACCGTTAATGATAGCAGAAATGACTTCACCCGGAATAAGATTTTTGTTACGTCCGATAGTTGAAGAAAGTAAAATGTTATCAGTTGCGCCTGCACAAATTAAGTCATCCACATTCATGATTACAGCGTCCTGCGCAATCCCTTTCCAAACATTTAAATCACCGGTTTCCTTCCAATAGGCATAAGCTAAAGACGATTTTGTACCGGCACCATCAGCATGCATAATCACGCAATGTTCATTGCTTCCGCTTAAAAAGTCGGGTACCACTTTACAAAATGCCTTTGGGAAAAGCCCTTTGTCGAGGTTGGCGATAGCTTTGTGAACATCTTCTTTTGAGGCCGAAACCCCTCTTAAATTGTATTTAGAATCCGACATTTTTTCCGAATAATCTATAAAAAACTGAATATCAATGCAATAATGCCGTAATGGCGAAACACATTGTGGCTAATAGTGGCATCAAAAGTAAGCAAATCCCTCTAATTTTAGCAGATAAATGCTTCCAGAAACTTTATTAACTGTCTTTCCAAATTTTACTAACAATTGTTGATTTTTAGACATATCGTCTTAAATTTGGTAACTACTTTTTGTAGAGTAAATTAAGTCATTGAAAAATGTTTTTAAGAAAGCTCACATATATTTCTATTGCACTTGTTGCTGTTATTGCTTTGTATAGTTTTGCACCTAAGGCTTCAGATTTACGTGGCTCAAGCTTACAAATTCATGGCGACACTTTAAAAACGGATGGCCCAACAAAGCAATCAAAACTTGATATTGATGAAGGTATAAAGTGTACACGCGCGCAATTATTAGAGCGAGAGTTTTTCGCCATCGGAGCAAATAAATACGGAGAGATTTTACGTATTACCTTTCAGGATTTAGAACGTGGTGCGCGTGAGATTATTTTCCAGAAAAAATTAATGGAGAATGATAATGTGAAATTTTTTATGCCAAATGATTTAATTAAGGAAGCCAACACTGCTGTTCTTATTGTGATGAAGGGCGATAAGATGTATTTCAAAAAGATTGACCTAGTCGACGAAGAATAATCTCTTCCTGTTCTTATTAAAACCAAAATTTCTATAGTCAGCTACTTTAATACTTTACCGTTTAGGTATGGATTAAAGAATTCGACATTTATTAATAAAATAGATTTACAGGAAGACATTCCCAGTATTTGCGCCCAGAAATTAAAATTTAAGCAAGTTGAAATTGGTTTAGTGCCGGTAGCTTTATTGCCGGAGTTGGAAAATTTTAAAGTGATTACCGATTACTGTATTGGCGCTAACGGAAAGGTGGATAGCGTGAAGCTTTATAGCATGGTTCCATTGCATGAAATTAAAACTGTAATTCTTGATTATCAATCCAAATCTTCTGTTACGCTTACTAAAGTATTGAATAAGTTTTTCTGGAACACCAATTTTCAATTTGAAGATGCGGTACCGGGCTACGAACAATTTGTGAGTGGAAATACGGCAGCGGTTGTTATAGGTGATCGTACTTTTGCACTCAACGGCACCTATAAATACGAATATGATTTAGCAGAGGAATGGAAAAAATTTACCGGACTGCCTTTTGTGTTTGCGGCTTGGGTAAGTACTTCTGAAACCAATCCCGAATTTGTCAATGAATTTAATGAAGTATTAAAAAAAGGAATTAAGGATATTGATTCGGCGCTAAAAAACGCGAAACTTAGTTTCCCCTCTAAATTTGATCCGGAAGATTATTTGAAAAATAAAATAGATTTTAATCTTGATGATAAAAAGAAAATTGCGCTGGAGTTATTTCTACATTATATCAGACAATTATAGGCAGGGTGGGTTTTCTCCAATAACAACAGTTAATGCCTTCTTTTTAATTTTGTATTTCAATTCCTCTCCCTTTTCATCCGGCTCTCCGTCATAATGAATCGCGCCTTTGTTGAATCGTGTAATGGTTAACTCATCGCATAGTATTGTTTCAAAATAACTGCTTTGATGCGCCTTCCTTAATAGAATTTTAATTAAAGTTCCTAAAACTAAAAAAGCGCTGAATGGCTTTGCAATTACTACATGAAACAATCCATCATTTAGTTTAGCTTTTGGAGCAATGTAAAAGTTATTTCCGAATTGTCCGGCATTTGCAATGGTAATGAAAAAGGCAATTCGTTTTATTTTATCACCATTAATTTGTAGAGTATATTCTTCAGGCTTATAGGAGAGATATTCTTTTATCACCAATTTTATATAAGTCTTCAGTCCCCTTGTTTTTAAATTCGCAAATAATTTCCCAATATGAGCATCAAATCCAACACCTGAAGTACAGAAGAAATAAGTATCGTTTACTGCACCAACATCAATAGTTGCTGTTTTATTTTGTAATAATTGTTGCAGTGCTTTTTCTGTATCCATCTCAATACCTAAGGATCTTGCTAATCCGTTACCTGAGCCTGTAGGAATTATGCCGAGTTTAACAGTGCTATTTAGAATTGATTTTGCGACAAGATTTACAGAGCCATCACCTCCAACAGCGATGGCATGCGTGAAATTCCCACTACTGAGCTTAATTTCTATTTGGCGAAACTCCTCTATGTTTTTCCACAAAGCAATTTCAAAATCAACAGAAGCGCCAATCGTTTTTTCAATTATATGAATTATTGTTTCCGAATTCCGTTTGCCTGAATTCGGATTGACAATAAAGAGATAGCGAAAGCTCATAGAGTAAAAGAAATAAGCCGTTTGTTGACGGCTTATTTTAAGTGTTATTGTTTCACCACTTTGGCAACAGCTTGATGCGATTTTGTTTTTATGCTAATGAAGTATAATCCACTTTCTACGCTTTGTAAATTGAGTTCTTTATGAATACCTGTTCCTTCAGCGATTTCTTGCAAAATTATTTTTCCTAATAAATCGGTAACCGTAATAATTGCCGATTCTCCACTACGGTTGGCTGCATTAATAGTAATGACAGATGTAAATGGATTTGGAGCCACAGATAATCCTAACATATTCTGAGAAGAAATTTGATTGATGCCCGTTGTTACAGCCGTAATCGTAAAATTGAAATCGTTAATATCAAAGAAAATATTTGTTGGACATTCAATTTTGATTCTACATGTAGAAATATTTGCAGTAACAGTTGGAACCGTGATATTCAGTGAGCCAGTATTGGCAACGCTATTCATTAAGGTTGTAAATGTGTTTCCTCCATCATAAGAAATTAGAACATTCACTGTGCCGCAACTTACAGGAGCAATATCTGTACCGTTTACGTTCCAAGTAATAGTTTGTGAGGAGCCGCTTGCCCATGAAATTGCCGCAGCATTTGGGTAAGTTACACTAAACGGACCTGCATTAGAAATTACCACGGGTTGGTTAACGTAGCACACCCCTCCGCCACCCATTTTGTTATCGCGGGCAATTAAGCGGAAATTTAATGTTTGTGCAGTTGCCGGCAAATACTCTCCTTTTGTTCCTGTCATATTGCCTGAAAGTATTACGCTTAATTTAGGAAACAAACGTGTAGGTGATGGAGTAGGCGTGTATGACATAAAATAAGGTTTGTTGCCGGAGTTCCAGTTTCCTCCAGCAGCTCCAGGGTCTGTTTCTTCCCATTGAAAAGTTAATGGATCTCCATCCGGGTCAACCGCGCTTCCGGTCAATTGGAATGGTGTAGATTTTGGAATGGTGTATGTTCCAGGGCCTGTAACAACCGGAGGCTGGTTACCTGTAGTTACCGTATTAGCGCAGCTGTTACCTCCACCTGAGTTTGTAAAATTCACAACCTCATCATAACTGATGGCGTGAAAGTATGCAATACTGTTATTCGCTAAATTATTTGTAGTGCCACAAATTCCTGCATACGCCATAATGGTAATACCACTACCCGGTTCAACAGAAGTTGATGCGTTGCGATTTCCATTACAAGAATTCGTTAATGCATTAAAAGTGTGATTACCTCCAAACTGATGACCCATTTCGTGCGCCACATAATCAATGTCGTAAGGGTCCCCAACCGGATTTGCACTTCCTGTAATTCCGCGGGCTTTACTACTGCCGCAAACACAACCTAACATCGCTAATCCACCACCACCGGTACTAAATGTGTGTCCGATATCATAATTAGCAGAACCAATGTTCGCATTGATTACGGTTTGACTTTCATTAATTAAAGTGCCAGCATTGTTATTGCCGGTAAAAGGATCGCTTGCCGCACTAGGATATAATACAATAGTGTCGTTGGCTACTAACATTAAACGAACAGCTACCTCAGTTTCATAAACTCCGTCAACTCGATTTACGCTGGTTACTACTTTAGAAAGAATTTGTGATTTAGTAGGATTGGCCACACCAGTTGCTGCTACAGCATATTCACCTGTACAGGCTACCGCTAAACGATATCGGCGTAAATTGGCACCAACACATACAGCAGGTGGAGCACTTGAAGATTTTGATGCAGTATACTCAGGGTTATCTAACAAGCCCGCTTCCGGTAGCATTTGAGAAGGATCTTTTTTGAAGTCGTGTGTATAGTAAGTGATATAGTTGTTTTGATTACCTCTGCAAAATGGGTCTATAAACACGCTGCCATTGGTGCCACGAATCATGGCATGAAATCCGAAATCATTCACATCTAATTTCCCTGCAGCATTAACATCATCTATACCTTTTACAGAATAAGTTTTAATTTTCGGATAAGCATTCGCTAATCCTTCTTCCATTATCGGAGCTTCCACCACACGAAACGCACTAAGCTGTCCGTTAGGCATAGGTAAATAAATAATACAATTAGAATTGGTAATGTTTATTTGACTTTCTGACGGTGCAGTAAGAAGTTTGTTTCTTAAGTCGGCAATATTAACCTGATAGGTTAAATATTTTTGAGGCACGATTTCGCGAGCCCCACTTAATGTAATTTGATTTTCATTAATCGGCGACCATAATCTTTCCGATTGAGCAAAAGCGATTAGTCCTATACAAAGGAATCCTGCTGAGAGTAATAATTTCTTCATGTTATTTGAATGAATACAAATAAAGGTAAGAAAATTATTACACAGATGAAAGGGTTAAAACAGACAAATTCTGGGAATGCTAATAAAGAAAGGGTTTAACATCCTCATCAGTTACTTCGTAACCGGCATTTTCTTTGTAAAAAATGTTTAGATATCGGTTTAGACCACTTACATATACATAATGTCTTTCCAGTCGCTGACGCTTTTCTACTGTAACCGGAACGATGGTTTCTCCAACTTTAATTTTAACAATTGGAGTTCCGGTTATTGTACTTTTATTGGTTACATAAAATGGAAAAGGGTCTTTTAATTGGTGACCATATTTGTTCTTAATAACAATCGCTGCTTCTTTACTTGGATTTCCTATTTCTTTTAGGAAACGCGCAGTATCCTCTCTTACATAACCAATGGATGAATTATACACATCATCTTTTTCTGCGAGCAAATAAAATTTTTCTTTCATTTCAATGCTTGGATCCACTACTAAATTAGAATCTAAAAAAATCCCGCTGCGCGTGCCATTTAATAAAGTATCGCTATGGTGACTATAAAAGAAATAAACCTTAGAGAAGGTATAATATTTCTGAAACGCTAGCACAATATTCTTATTGATGGCCATCATTTCATATTCTTTCTGAGTGGCTAAATCGGCTTTACCCATTTTACGTAGTCCATCAATCAGTTTTTTGTTATTGTGTAAACGCACAACCAGCGCGCCGTTTTTTAATTGATTGATTTGCCATTTTGAAACCGCATTACGGCGTTTGTAAAAATGTTCAAACTGAGTGTTGTCTTTGTAATCGGGAGGATTGTAAACACTTTTATTTTTGTCTTGTGCAAATGCAAAAGCAGATGCAAATAACAAAAAAGCGAAAACGATTTTATTTAACGACTGCACCATTGTTAATGTTGAGTTTAGTCGGACTAACAAAACTTAATTCGCCTTGTAAATTTTCGGCCATCAAAATCATACCCTGACTTTCGATGCCTTTTATTTTACGAGGCGCAAGATTAGCTAAAATGCACACTTGTTGTCCGATGATGTCTTCAGGTTTATACCATTCTGCAATGCCACTTACAACCGTGCGTTTATCAATGCCGGTATCGATTTTGAGCTTTAATAATTTGTCGGTTTTAGGAACGCGTTCTGCTTCTAAAATGGTTCCTACACGAATGTCCATTTTTCCGAAATCATCGAAAGAAGTTTCAGATTTTGCTTCAGGTAGGGAGGCATTCGCTGCCGCATTCACTTTTTTAGCATTCACCAATTTATCGAGCTGAATTTGCACATCAGCGTCTTCAATTTTCGTAAATAAAATCGCTGATTGATCACTTACTTTATGTCCTGCTGCGATGTTATTCGTGTTTCGTGCCGAACTCCATTTCATTGGCTGGAGATTAAGCAATGTGAATAGTTTTTTACTTGTAAAAGGGATAAACGGCTCACAAACTATAGCCAGATTAGCTGCAATTTGTAAGGAAACATTCATGATGGTTCTTACGCGCTTCTCATCGGTCTTAATTAATTTCCACGGCTCCTGATCTGCTAAGTACTTGTTACCAATACGGGCTAAATTCATCATTTCAGCCAGAGCTTCACGAAACTTGAATTTTTCGATTGCTTCTGAAATTTTATCCGGGGCTTTGGCTACTTCTTCTAAAGCCAACAAATCAGTTTTAGTGTACTCACTTGCCTCTGGCACCAGACCGTTATGATTTTTGTTAGTTAATACCATAACACGGTTAATGAAATTTCCAAGAATGTCAGCTAACTCGCTGTTGTTTTTAGTTTGAAAATCTTTCCAGGTAAAATCATTGTCTTTCGATTCAGGTGCATTGGCACATAAGGTGTAACGAAGCACATCCTGACGGTCTTTGAAATCAAGTAAATATTCATGCAACCACACGGCCCAATTTCTGGAGGTGGAAATCTTATCGCCTTCCAGATTTAAAAATTCATTAGCAGGAACATTGTCCGGTAAAATATAACCACCATGTTCCATTAGCATTGCGGGGAAAATAATGCAATGAAAAACAATATTGTCTTTACCGATGAAATGAATTAATCGTGTGTCTTCACTTTTCCAATAGTGCTCCCATTTATCAGGCATTAATTCTTTAGTAGCAGAGATGTATCCAATGGGGGCATCAAACCACACATACAAAACCTTTCCCTCAGCATCTTTAACAGGAACCGGAACACCCCAGTCTAAATCACGCGTCATTGCCCGAGGTTGTAAACCGTCGCCACTCTCTAACCAGCTTTTGCACTGACCATAAACCGTAGGTTTCCAATCGCTATGTTTACTAAGGTAATCAGCTATCTTAGGTTGTAATTTATCTAAAGGTAAAAACCAATTTTTAGTTTGTTTTAGTACAGGAGCACTTCCTGATAGAGCTGATTTAGGATTTTTTAAATCTGTAGGACTTAAACTGGAACCACACTTTTCACATTGATCACCGTAAGCATTCGGATTAGCGCATTTCGGACATTCGCCGGTAATATAACGGTCGGCCAAAAATTGTTTAGCTTCTTCGTCATAGTATTGTTCGGTCACTTGCTCTGTAAAAGCGCCTTTATCGTATAAGGTTTTAAAAAAATCGGAGGCAGTTTGATGATGTGTTTTATTAGAAGTGCGCGAATAGATATCGAAAGAGATGCCAAATTCCTTAAAAGCATCCCCCATAATTTTATGATATTTGTCAACTACCTGTTGAGGTGTAATGCCTTCTTTTTTCGCTTTTATGGTAATTGGCACGCCATGTTCATCGCTTCCACAAACAAAAACCACGTCTTCCCCCTTGCTACGCAGGTATCTAACGTATATGTCGGAGGGCAGGTAACAGCCGGCAAGGTGCCCAATATGAACGGGACCATTGGCATATGGAAGGGCTGCGGTTACCAGAGTGCGCTTAAAATGTTTTGCCATAAAAGCTTTTAAAATTTAAAAAAAATTGTAATATTGTACAAAGATACACATTGCCCTTTAAGTTTTATTAATTATAAAAAATTATTACAATGTCAAACGCAGAAAAATGGAAGCTCATCGAGTTTCCGAAAAAGGTGAAACTACAGAAGAAATATTTGGTGTCGAATACAGGTAAATTATCAAGTTATTACGACAATCCTAAAGAGGCAAAAAAATTAAAAGCAAAACGAATTGAAGATTATCATTGCATCAGTTTGCGAATGTTTGGTGTAAAAAAATCATTGTTTGTACATCGCTTAGTGGCGGAGTCTTTTGTAAAAAGACCAAGCGCTAAACACGAGTACGTAATTCATTTAGATCACAATAAAAGCAACAATAACGCATCTAACTTAAAGTGGGTAACACTAGAGCAGCAAGTTGAACACCGTAAGTCGAGTCCTGCCGTAAAACGTGCCTTGAAAGAGCGTGTTTTGCAAGATGGAGATTATTCAAAAGTATTAACTGAA
Organism: uncultured Flavobacteriaceae bacterium; assembly: GCA_964416235.1. Classification (GTDB taxonomy): domain Bacteria; phylum Bacteroidota; class Bacteroidia; order B-17B0; family Aurantibacillaceae; genus JAHEYG01. The sequence continues at coordinate 10,659 of CAYQDP010000011.1, forward strand.
GCTAAGGTTCGTCGTATTAAGGAAGAAATCTGGAACCCGAAACGTAAGCGTACTTTAAAACAGATTGCAAATGCGTTTGGTGTATCAGAGATGAACATTTATCGCATTAAGAGCGGTGAATTTTGGTATAAAATCAAAGTTAAAGGTGAGCCTGACCACAAAAAATATTTAGCATACAAAAAAGCTAAGCAAAACGCCAAATAAGCAAAAGCCGTGAAAACTCCCCCGTTACTCAAGAAGGGAGATGTTGTGGCCATTGCTGCTACTGCCCGAAAAATTTCTAAAAGCGAATTAGAGCCCTCATTACAAATTTTAAAAAATTGGGGACTCAAAGTTGTTTTTGCTCCCAACTTATTTAAAGAACAAGATCAGTTCGCCGGTAAAGATGCTGAACGCGCTCGTGGTTTACAATGGGCGCTGGATAGTGAGGACATAAAAGCTGTTTTCATAGCGCGTGGCGGATACGGAACCATTCGTGTTATAGATACCATCGATTTTTCGCAATTTAAAAAGAAACCTAAATGGGTAATTGGTTATAGTGACACAACTGTTTTGCAGAGTCATATAACTAATTTGGGCATTGCCTCTATACATGGAACCATGCCATTTCAGTTTGCGCAAAATGAAGAAGCAACCGAAAGCTTAAGAAAAATACTTTTCGGAGAAAAGCAGGAATACGAAACGGAAGCGTTTAAGTTGAACAGAAATGGTGAAGTGCAAGCCGAAATTGTTGGAGGGAATTTATCACTCTTATATGCCTTGAGTGGTTCCGTATCTGACATCAATACGAAAAACAAAATTTTATTCATTGAAGACCTTGATGAATATTTATATCATATTGACAGAATGATGATACAATTAAAACGTTCAGGTAAATTGAAACACTTGAAGGGATTAATTGTGGGTGGAATGAGCGACATGAAAGACAACAAAATACCTTTTGGTAAAAATGCTGAAGAAATAATTTACGATGCAGTTAAAGAGTATAAGTATCCGGTATGTTTTAATTTTCCGGCAGGACATATTCCGCGCAACCTTGCATTATATTTTGGAAAGAAAGCAACACTGAGGGTGACTAAAAAAGGCGCAACGCTTAAGTATTAAAAATGATTTGTAAAACTCACGATAATTTAAACTTGTATTATGAAGTGCATGGTAACATGCAAAGTGAAAGAACCATTGTTTTTTTAAATGGTTTATCACAAAGCACTGTGTCCTGGATTTTAACGACGCCTTCATTTAAGAACGATTTTAAAATTGTGTTACTTGATTTTATTTTTCAGGGACAAAGCGACAAATCAGGAGAGTGGCGCGATTTTAACATCCATGCTAAAGATGTATTAGCGGTAATTGATGAGCTGAAATTAAGTAAAGTTATATTGGCGGGATTATCCTATGGCAGTTTAGTTGCGCAGCACTTCGCGGTTTTGTATCCTCAGCGGCTCGAGAAATTAATTCTTATTTCAACTTTTGCCCATAAAACTCCATATTACGATGCTATTGAGCATGCCTGGTGGCGCGCGCTAGAATTAGGAGGATATCCTTTGATGCTCGACATCATGTTACCCTCTGTTTTAAGTGAAGACTACTTTAAAAATCCACTTATTCCAATCGATTTAATGAAGCAGGCTCGGCAAGAAGTAAATGGCGAGACGGAAGCTCTGTTTAAATTAATGGAAGCAACAAAGAGGAGAGATGATTTCAGACCTGAATTACGAAAAATAAAAACACCAGTGCTTGTATTGCAGGGCGAGAAAGATTTATTACTGCCGGTGCATCTGGCTAATGAAGTACAAAAGAATATTTTCGGTTCGCAACTAGTTGTTATCCCAATGGCAGGACACACCTTAAATCTGGAAGCGGTTCCGCAAATGTGCGCAGCCATAAAGCAATTCGTAGGATAATTGCCTCACACAAAGCCTTTTTACTTTTCCATTTTCAGAGATAAATAAGCACATTTTTCTTAACTTTATGCAATAAGAATATTGTATGAATTTTGTTGAAGAATTACGCTGGAGAGGTTTGTTGCACGATATAATGCCGGGCACCGAAGAATTATTGTCGAAAGAAACAGTAACTGCCTACATTGGGTTTGATCCTACTGCAGATTCTCTGCACGTTGGGAGTTTAGCACAAATCATGACTTTGTTACGCTTCCAGAAAGCGGGACATAAACCCATTGCCTTAATTGGTGGGGCTACCGGAATGGTTGGAGATCCGAGTGGTAAATCAGCCGAAAGAAATTTATTGGATGAAGAAGCCCTAAATAAAAACGTTGCGGGCATTAAAAAGCAATTAGAGAAATTTTTAGATTTTAATACAGGAACAACAGGAGCAGAGTTGGTGAATAATTACGATTGGATGAAGCAGTTTTCCTTTCTTGATTTTATCCGTGAAGTAGGAAAGTTTATTACAGTTAATTACATGATGGCTAAAGATTCGGTGCAAAACCGATTGGAGACAGGCATGAGTTTTACTGAGTTTAGTTATCAGTTATTGCAAGGGTATGATTTTTATTGGTTGTATAAAAACAAAAATTGCAAACTGCAAATGGGCGGAAGTGATCAGTGGGGAAATATTACAACGGGTACGGAATTAGTTCGCAGAAAGGGCGGAGGAGAAGCCTTTGCATTAACCACTCAGTTAATTAAAAAGGCCGACGGTACGAAGTTTGGAAAAAGTGAAAGCGGGAATGTTTGGTTAGACCGCGAGAAGACATCGCCTTATAAGTTTTATCAGTTTTGGTTAAATGCCAGCGATGAAGATGCGAAAACTTACATCAAGTATTTCACTTTATTTTCAAGGCAAGAAGTAGAAGCTTTAGAAGAAAAACATGCATCGGCGCCACATGAACGCCATTTGCAAAAAGCCTTAGCAAAAGATATTACGATTCGTGTACATAGTGAAGAGGATTATAACGCGGCCGTGGAAGCTTCCGAAATATTATTTAAGGGAAGCGTAGAAGATTTAGCGAAGTTAGATGAAGCCACATTTTTAGATGTGTTTGATGGTGTACCAATGTTTGAAGTATCGAAAAGCGAATTAAGCAACGGTATTGGCTTTTTAGATTTATTGGCAGAGAAAACAAAAATATTCCCAAGTAAAGGTGAAGCAAGAAAGATGGTGCAGGCCGGTGGGGTAAGCGTAAATAAGAATAAGTGGGAAGATGTTCAGGGGAATATTGATATGAAGCACACGTTGAATCAAAAATATATTTTGATACAAAAGGGCAAGAAAAATTATTTTTTGTGTAGAGTAAACTAAAATGGCATTAAGGCAAACACAAAGTTTAAAGCTATTACAAAAGCTTTCACCGCAACAGATTCAGTTGATGAAATTGTTGCAATTGCCTACGCTTGCCTTAGAAGAAAGAATTAAAGAGGAATTGGAATTAAATCCCGCATTGGAAGAAGATGATAATTCTTCATCGGATGAAGAGTTGTATGATAATGCCGACTCTGTAAATGAAAATACGGAAGAGAATGATGGTGAAGTAGAGGATTTTGAAGAGAAGGAACCTGAGCGCATAGATGATCAGGTTGAGATGGAAGATTACATGGGTGATGAGGAGATGGACTCATACAAATATGAAATAAGTAATAAGGGTGCGGATGATGAGTCAAGAGAGTTTGTAGTTGTTGAGGGCCCTGATTTCCATGATTTGTTAGAGCAACAATTAGGCATACGCGAATTGGATGAGAAAGAGTACACAATTGGACTGTATTTAATTGGATGTATTGATGAGGATGGATATGTTCGTCGAGAGTTAGACTCAATTGTAGATGATTTAGCTTTTAGTAATAACATCAGTACAGATATAGCAACGGTAGAGAGAGTTTTGAAAGTTATTCAAGAGTTCGATCCGGCTGGTGTTGGCGCCAGAAATTTGCAAGAGTGTTTACTTATTCAATTAAATCGTAAGCAAGATAAAACCAAGGAAGTATTATTGGCAATTGATGTGGTTCGTGACATGATGGATGATTTTTCTAAAAAGCATTACGATAAAATCACACGTAAGTTAAATATTGATGATGAAGATTTGAAGGATGTAATTGCTGAGATAACGCATTTAAATCCTCGTCCCGGTTCTTCCGGAGATGCGATGACGGCTTCCGAGGTGGTGCCTGATTTTGTGATTTCAGTTGTAGATGGCAAGCCTGAGTTAAGTATTAATTCACGCAACTTGCCGGATTTAAAAATTAGCAAAGAGTATATAGAAATGTTGAAGGAGTACTCGAAGCAAAAAGATAAAAGTTTAAAAGAAGCGAGTACGTTTATTAAATCAAAAATTGAAAATGCTCAATGGTTTATTGAGGCTTTACAGCAACGTCATCAAACCATGATGGTGGCCATGCATGCTATTATGGAATATCAGGAGGAGTATTTCACAACAGGTGATGAGTCATCCTTAAAGCCAATGATATTAAAGGATATTGCGGATAAAGTGGGAATGGATATCTCCACGGTATCACGCGTTGCGAATAGCAAGTATGTACAAACGCCTTACGGCACATTTTTATTGAAAACATTTTTCTCAGAGTCGTTAAGTACTGAGAGCGGGGAAGAGGTGAGTTCCCGCGAAGTGAAACGTATTTTGAAGGATTGCGTAGATAATGAGGACAAGAAAAAGCCATTAACAGACGACGCCCTTTGCGAAATTTTAAAAGAGAAAGGCTATAATATTGCTCGTCGTACAGTGGCTAAGTACCGTGAGCAGTTGGATATTCCCGTGGCCAGAATGCGAAAGGGACTTTAATTAATACGCGTCAAAATCTATTAATTCAAAATAGATATTTTCTTTAGTTAAAGGTAAATTAAATTCATCCAGTGATTTTATAATCAAATTTAGGGGAGAAGGTTTTAATTTTTGCGGCAAATTAATTCCAAGAACAAAATTAGAAGGTGAATTATTAAGTCCAATTTCCATTTTAAACAAACTCCCTTTCGGATGTATGTTTTCATTCACAACACATTCTTTTCTCTTGCTTAAAACAGCTTTTATCATCGAAATGTGGGTGTCGCAAATAAGTGATTGATGAGTTCTGAAATATGAAGCGCTTGGATTTTCTGTACGCCATTTAAGTGCTGCCTTGTTCCAATGCGATTTAAACATTTCGGACGGTACATCTATTTGTTTAATATTTCCAAAGTAGATTTTTACATTCAGGGTTGAGATTAAATCAAAGCCAAGTTTTTTAATAAATCCGTGAGTGCTGTTTTGGTTTGCCACTCCAATTACAAATTTGTATCCCTGATTTTTTCCAAGCTCATATGTTTTCTCGGCTAATTGCGTAAATAATTTTTTGCCTTGATGGTCAGGATGAGTGGCAGTGTTCAGTGATAATAAGCCTTTTATTATTTCTCCTTTATATTCATAGATGACAGGTATGGTAACATAGTGTGCGGCTAATTCATCACCATAAAAAGCATCGAAACCTATGACAGTTCCATTCGGATTTAAAAGATATTGCCATTGAAGAAATTCAAAAGTGTATTTTTTAGTTTCAGTAAATACAGCACTTAACAGCGAAGAATACTTTCTCAAGCTGTCATTGTCGGTTTGTGTTTGTTTAAAAACGTATTCCATTATAATTTACTGATGAATTCAGAGTAAGTTGTTATATGCGCGTTTAAGGCAATGACCTTGTCTAATCTCTTAATTAGATTTTCGCGATTGTAATACATCAACCAGTTGAAAAATTTATTATCGTTAATTCCGGAATGCATGAATTTTTCCTGTTGTGTGTCCAAATCGTAAGGATGAAAATAACTTAATGCAGGCTGATTGTTTTTAAAATATTTTTTAAAGGATCTTAAAATAAGAAATTCAGGTAAGGCACGGAAATATACACCACCGGCAAATGGTAAATTTAAAGGGCCAAAGCGATCAAGGCTTATCGGAAATTCAATTATCCCGTTAGGAAGTTGCTTATACTCTTGACCAAATTCAGGCCATCCGTACAGAGGGTTTTTAGCAGGTAATACTGAACTTGAATAAGTAATTCCAAGTTCCTTCATTATATCATATGCCCATTCACATCTTTTGTCTATAGAGAAAATAGGAGCACGATAACCTTTTATATTGGTACAACCGGCCTTTTGAAGAGCCTGTATGTTTTTAGAAAGATCAATTCTAAATTCTTCCGGTGTTTGGTTCGCTACAGGAGTATGCGCATATGAATGACAAGCTATTTCGTGTCCTTCAGCAAGTATAGTTTGAATGAGTTCTGGATGTGCCTCTGCCACTTTTCCAACTGTAAAAAAGGTACATTTAGATTGATGTTGTTTGAGCCAATTGAGATAAACCTGCGTGTTCTCTATAACACGATCTTTATACAAATGTTTATTCTCAACATTTTCGCGAACATCCTCTAAGTCGATACTAAAAAGAAAAGTGTTATTTGTTTTCATTTTCTTTTTCTTCCAGTTTGTTTTTAAGAAGAGCTAATTCCT
>CAYQDP010000012.1:0-16781 GCA_964416235.1 uncultured Flavobacteriaceae bacterium
TTACCTCGCGGCATGATTTATTCATTAGTAATTTGCACAGTTGTATTTGTGATACTTGCTCTTGTATTAACGGGAATGGTTTCTTACTCAGAGTTAAATGTGTCTGATCCTTTAGCTGAAGTGTTCTCAAAGAAGGGAGTTAAGTGGATGTTGTTTGTTGTATCAATAGCGGCCGTTGTTGCGATGACAAGCGTTATTCTTGTATTTCAAATGGGACAACCACGTATTTGGATGAGTATGAGCCGCGACGGACTATTGCCAAGAAAATTCGCAAGCATTCATCCGAAGTACAAAACGCCGGGTTTCTCAACAATTATGACGGGATTGGTTGTTGGTATTCCGATATTTTTTACTGATCCTAAGTTTGTACTTGACTTTACCAGTATAGGAACATTGTTTGCATTTGTTCTCGTGTGTGGCGGTGTCCTTACACTTCCTGTTCGTGAAAAGGAACAAGGTAAATTCCATTTGCCTTATATCAATGCAAAGTTTATTTTTCCTCTCATTACCTTAATAACGTTCATTCTTATTTTTGTCTTTAGCTCGGATTACATTTCCGGATTATTCTCAATATCTTCTGAAAACGCTGCGAAAAACATTCCAATGCTATTGTTTCTTTTGTTATCCGTTGTGATGTCAGTTTTGTCATTCCTAAAGAATTTGTCCCTCATTCCTGTCCTCGGATTAATTTCCTGTTGTTATTTGCTCACAGGCATGGAAGCATCTAACTGGATTTGGTTTGGCGTGTGGCTTATTATTGGCTTAGTAGTATACTTTGCTTATGGCTACAGAAAAAGTAAACTTAATGTATAAAAAATGATTGCACTTATAACCGGCGCAACTTCGGGTATCGGAAAATGTACAGCCGAAGAATTTGCAAAACACAAATATGATTTAATTATCACCGGCCGTCGCGAAGAACGCTTATCGGAGTTTAAAAAATCTTTAGAGATTAATTATAAAATAAAGGTTCATACAGCTTGTTTCGATATCCGAAAACTAAACGAAGTTGAAAAAGCGATTTCAAACGTACCAAATGAATTTAAAGCTATTGATGTATTAGTCAACAATGCCGGTTTGGCCGCTGGTCTTGCACCGATTCAGGATGGTAACATCGATCATTGGGAACGAATGATAGATACCAATATCAAAGGTTTGCTATATATAACTAAATGTGTAAGCAAGTTAATGATTGAAAGAAAAAAGGGGCACATTATTAATGTGGGTTCCATTGCAGGTAAGGAAGCTTATGCCAACGGTAATGTGTACTGCGGCACTAAACACGCTGTGGATGCCTTAAACAAAGGAATGCGTATTGATTTGTTGCCACATAACATTAAAGTGTCGGCTGTTAATCCGGGCATGGTTGAAACCGAATTTAGCATTGTGAGATTTGATGGTGATGAGGCGCGTGCGAAAAAGGTGTATGAGGGTTTTGAGCCTTTACAGCCGCAAGATATTGCAGAAACAATTTATTGGATTGCAAACCGTCCGGCACATGTAAACATTAATGATGTTATAATTATGCCCGCTGCGCAGGCCAATTCTACAACGGTGAAACGAAACGCATAATGCTACGTAAAAAGTATATCGTTTTTCTTTTTGTAATTGGAGTAGTGCTTAATGCATTTTCTTTAGATCCTTTTTTTCCCGGTAAACGCGGTGATTTGAGTAATAAGCGTGTTCGTAATTTCAGGACTAGAATCGCTGTTGCACCACTAATCAGTTTTTATAAAATTAACAAGAACCACGCAACTACACCTACTCAAAAAATGTCGGGACTAATTTCCGTGAAGGAAGAGGTAAGACTTAATCAGTCTTACAATATGTTTTTGTCATTGGGAGCTGAGTACATGGTTCATGGCATGAATTTTAATTCTTATTATTTTAAACCTGATACGATTCGCTTGTATGACGGAGAAATGAGCTATGCATATAGTTTATACATCCATGAATTGAATTTTCCTATTCAATTGAGAGTTTCTTTTAATCGCGAGAATAATGCGCAGTATTCGCCTTATATGGCGATGGCTTATCATTTCCGTACTCTACTACAAGGGAGTTTGAAAGTTAAGCAAGATGGAAATGTCATCGAAAAGAGAGCGGAAGAAATAACTTTTAAAAATCCTTTCCTGGATAAAAAATGTAATTCTTTTGTAAGCTTTACCGTAGGGATCCAGAAGAACAATCCTGATAAGAATAAAATGGGATTTTTCGTTGAATTGAGTTTTCGCTATGGCTTCTCGCCGTATTTATTAAAAGATGACTTTACGCCTTCGTCACTTTACATAACGGGACAGCATCTTAATTTAGGATTAGGAATAAGATTGTAATTAAATAGCGTCGAAATCAACGATTACTTTATCAGTAAGCGGATGCGCCTGACAAGTTAAAATAAATCCTTCTGCAACTTCAGCATCGGTTAATGCAAAATTCGCATCCATTTTTACTTTACCTTCCATCACCTTCGCGCGACAAGTACAACACACGGCTCCTTTACAGCTGAACGGTGCGTCAACACCGGCGTCAATGGAAGCATCAAGAATGGTAGAGCCTTCTGTTTCTAAATCAAATTCAGTTTCAATGCCGTATTGAATAACTGTGATTTTGCTTTTTACATTTTCTCCGCCGCCTTCAGCTTTATTTACTGCATCAATTACACTGCTGAAATATTCGATGTGAATTTTTTCTTTCGCAATCTTAAGATTTTCTAAAGCAGTTTTTATGTTTTCCATTAAGGGACCCGGACCGCAAATAAAATATTCGTCAGCATTTATTCCGCCATAATTTTCCAATAAAGCTTTGGTGCGCTCTGGCGTCATTAACCCTTTTTGAATCTCAGGTAATGATAATGAAGTGCTGTCGTAAACATTTACTAATTTAAAATTGCTGCTGTGCTCTGATGCAATTTTTTCCAATTCACTTTTGAAAATAACGGAATTCTCATCACGGTTAGCGTAAATTAAAGTAATGTTACTTTGTTTTTCAATGTGTAGAATGCTTTTTAGAATACTCATCATTGGAGTAATTCCGCTACCACCTGCAAACAAAACATAATTCTTTTTGTTATTACCCGATAATACAGAATTAAAATTCCCCATTGGAGTCATTACTTCCATCATATCTCCAACTTTCAAGTTACGATTGATAAAAGTTGAAGCTTTACCACCACTTACTTCCTTAATGGCAACGCGTAATTCTTTTTCGGTATACGGACTTGTGCAAATGCTGTATGAACGACGAATTTCTTCACCATTCACTTTTAATTTAAGTGTGATGTATTGTCCTTGTTTGTACTGATAAGCGATTTGAAGAGTAGGAGGAACGTCAAAAGCAACAGAAACTGCATCAGCCGTTTCGCGGCGGATGTCTTTTACCTTAAGTGAATTGAACTTAGCCATTAAAAAAATTTAAGTCTCAAAAATACTGTTTTTTAGGCTTTCGGGCAATAAAAAAAACTGAAGAAAATCAGTCTATTTAAGCTGGTTATCAAGTACTTTAAGCGAATCGGGGTATTGAAAGTAAAGGCGGTCCTTTTCAATTCTAACCGTTTTAATCAGACTGTCGGTGTATGAAAGACATTTTTCATCAAAGGTTTTGGCATCATAGGAACAAAAGCGCTTGTTATTATAATAATAAATAATTCCATTGCTTACTTGAAACGATTTTAAATTTTTGATACTGATAATTTTATTGAATGTTCCATACATATCAAAAACATAAATGCCGTTATCCGGACAATTCAGATATAAATAGCTATTATGTTCAATCATGAAATTTGGCTTTATTTCAGCTTCCAGAATTTGCTTTAAATTCCCTGTTTTAGAAATGACTTCTGAGTTTTCATTAAAGCGAATGAGTTCATTATTTTGTTTGTTGTAAATCCAGAAACTGTTATTAAATGAAGAACAAGCTAAGTCGGTTTGTTCGTATCCCAAAGTTTCCAGCGAAATACTTTCACCATTTTGAGATAATTGACTGTCGAGAAAAATTAATTGTTGGAAGTCTTTATAATACAATAAAACTTTTAAAGCATTGGTGGCATCAACGGACGTGATATTGCCAAAAAGTTTGCTGCTGAATTTTAAAAATAGTTTTCCGTTGCTATTGTACTTTGAAATTTCTTCACCATTGATGAGATACGTGTTGTTTAAATTATCGGTAGTGAAATAGCTCACCGGTTGCTTGATGGTAAAAAGTGTGGAGCCCGATTGAAAGGTAAAAGCAAAGCCGGTGGCCGCAAGAAGGAGGAGTATGTGTTTTTTTATTTTCAAGCCGCGGAATTTAGTATACTTTCAAGAATATTTCTGTTATTACTCAGGCGCGGCACTTTAAATTGTCCGCCTAATTTGTTGTTTTGTTTTAACCAATTGTAAAATGTGCCTTTAGGCATTTGTTTAACTACAGGGAACTTTAATATGTAATCGTTATATCGTTTTGCTTCGTAATCGGAATTTAGTTGTTTAAGGCAATTATCTAATACGTGTACAAAGTAATCAAAATTATTGGGCTCTTTCTCGAACTCAATTAGCCATTCATGAGCTCCGCTACTTTCATTCATGAATACGGGTGCTGCGGTATATTCGCTTATTTGTGCATGTGTTTTTTCACAAGCAAGCATAAGCGCTTGATCAGCATTGTGTATCATCAACTCTTCACCAAACGTATTTATGTAATGTTTAGTACGTCCGGAGATAATAAATCTATAAGGATTTGTATTTGTAAAACGAATGGTGTCACCTAACTGATAACGCCACAATCCGGCATTGGTGCTAATTACAACGGCGTAATTAATGCCTGTACTAACCTCAGATAAGGAATAGGTACGTGGATTATCTTCTTGTAAATCATCTGCCGGAATAAATTCATAGAAAATGCCATAATCAAGCATGAGCAACATCTCATCACTTTTTAATTGATCTTGTATTCCGAAAAAGCCCTCCGATGCTGAATAAAGCTGAATGTAATTGGTTCTTTCGTTATCAAAAAGTTGTTTGAACTGCTCTTTATAAGGAGAAAAGCTAACTCCACCATGAAAATAAACTTCAAGATTGGGCCACACTTCGCGTAGTGTTTTAGCGTTTTTTAATTCCATTACTTTTTTCATGAGCACCAACATCCAACTGGGCACACCCGCAAGGCTTGTAACATTTTCGTTGGCCATGCTGTTGGCCATTTTGTTAAGCTTGCTTTCCCATTCGTCCATTAACGCAATGTTTACATCGGGCGCTCTGAAAAACTCAGCCCACATGGGAAGGTTTTGAATGATGATAGCACTCACGTCTCCATGAAATGAATTATGTCCGTTAAAATCATCTGTTTTAAAACTTCCGCCCAATGCTAAATTTTTCCCTGTGAATAATTGCGTTTCGGGATTATTGATGCAATGCAGTGTAACCATGTCTCGTCCGCCATTATAATGACAGCCATCAAGTGACTCATTACTTACAGGCACGAATTTACTTTTGTCGGTTGTGCCGCTACTTTTTGCAAACCATTTTATTTCACTCGGCCATAATAAATTTTGTTCGCCACGTCGTGTTCTTTCAATGTATGGTTTTAAACTTTCGTAATCTTGTAACGGAACCTCTCGTCTAAACTGCTCATAATTTTTAATGCCAGAGAAATTATATTTTTTACCAAACTCTGTTCCTTGCGCTTCTTTTACGAGTTGATGCATCCATTCGTTTTGCACATCATGAGGATATTTAATGAAGAGCTCAATTTGATGCATGCGCTTCTTCATCAACCACGACGCTATGGAATTAAGTATCGACATTTACATTTTACTTTTGCGGAGGTTAAAATAAGTTTCAATTTCCGTAAGATTTAATGCGTTAAAGCAGTTGTCTTTGTTTAGCATACCCTTTCGTGCTACGTTTACTCCGTATTTCATATCGGAGTAACCTTCTTTCTGATGCGCATCGGGGTTAATGGAAATTTTAACTCCTTTTTCTAAACAGTAAGGAATCCATCTCCAGTCAATATCCAAACGATAAGGATGCGCGTTGAGTTCTATGATTACACCGTTGGCGGCACATGCGTCAATTATTTTTTTGTGATTGATGGGATAACCGTTGCGCGCCAACAATAACCTTCCGGTTGGGTGACCAAGTATTGTAGTGAAAGGATTTTCAATGGCTTTAATTAGTCGGTGATTTGCTTTTTCTTCATTCATCTTTAAGTTAGAATGTACTGAAGCAACAATGAAATCAAAAGATGATAAAATATCTTTATTATAATCTAGTGCACCATCATTTAAGATATCACTCTCTATGCCTTTGAAAATTTTGAATGGAGCTAACTGCAAGTTTAATTTTTCAATTTCTTTATGTTGTTTTTCTACGACATCAGGCTTCAATCCGTTGGCATAAAAGGCAGATTGGGAGTGATCACAAATTCCAAGATATTCATAACCCAATTCTTTGCAATAAACAGCCATTTCTTCCAGCGAATGCATTCCGTCGCTGTATGTACTATGATTGTGGAGAATACCTTTTAAATCATCATTATTAATTAAGGCAGGAACAGAATGTTTTTTAGCCGCCTCAATAACAAGAGACAAATCTTCACGTAATTCAGGCTCCAGATAATCTAATCCAAGCGATTGATATATTTCTTTTTCTGATGTTGATGTTGTTCCGGAGTAGGAAATTAATTTCAAGTGTTCTTCACTGGCGGTAGTTTCAAATAGAACTTTTTCAAAGTCCTGTTCAGTTGATGAAATAAATTCAATAGGCACAGGACTTGATTTTTCAGCCTCTTCCTGATGATTGAGTTTTGCGCCTGTATAAACAACAGTTAGTTTATCAATGATCTCACATTTTCTTCTGTAATCACCTGAAAAGGCAATGCGACAACCGTTATTGTTTTTAGTTAGGATATCGAGAATTTGTTCAACATAGGGTTCTATAGTAGCATAATGGAATTTATTGGCATTCTTTTGTGTAAACTCAATACTTTGTTTAATAGAATCCTGAGTTTTTGTACCGAAACCTTTTAAATCCACTAAACGATTTTCATTACAAGCGTATAATAATTCGCCTACACTTTCAATGTTTAATTCATGCCATAGTTGTCTTACTTTTTTGGGACCAAGTCCTTTAATACCCATAACTTCAATAATTCCATCGGGGGTTTTCTGGCGAAGCTCTTCAAGTTCTTGCGTGGTGCCATTATTAAGTATTTCGTGTATTTTAGCTGCAATACCTTTTCCAATGCCTTCAATTTGCTCAAGTTCCTCTAAGCTCTTGCCTTCTAAATTAATTCTTGTTTTAGATAATTTGTAAGCAGCATTGCTCACTGCTTTTACTTTAAATGGATTTGTTTCATGCAACTCCATTAGTTTAGCAGTTAGTTCTAGTATATCTGCAATATCACCGGTATTCATTTTAAAAGATGTTGTGCAAGGATGAGGTCTATAGGATAAGTAATTTTTATATTTTCCACATTCCCTTCAGTTAAAGTTATGGTATTGCCTGCCTTTTCAAAAACGGATGCGTCATCAGTAAAACTTTCACTATAGTTTTGCTCAAAGGATTTTTTAATTAGTTCTACTTTAAAACATTGAGGTGTTTGAATGATTTTATAATCATTACGCAATACCGATTTATTATATTTTCCTTTTACTTGTCTCAAGCTGTCGTTAACTGGAACACACGGTGTAGCGTTACCATGTACTTGTGCAGCTTTGAAACAACGTGAAATGGTGTATTTACTTACCATGGGTCTGGCAGCATCATGAATTGCTACTATCCCTGTATTAGGCACAAGTGCTAATGCGTTTTTCACGGAATGAAATCGGGTTTCACCACCAACTGTAATTTCTACTTTTTGATTTGGAAGAAATTTATGTAGAACCAATTTAAGATGCGCCTCGTAATCTTTGTGAACGGCTATATATATATGAATTGATGCGTTGTACTGTAAGAATTTTCGAAGTGTATGCACGATGATAGGTGTGCCGTTAATTTCAATGAACTGTTTAGGCAATTCATTTTTTATTCTACTCCCGGTTCCTCCCGCTACAATTATTAAATGTTTTGGTGTATTCATTTCCCTATAAATTTAACGATATAAAAACAAAAAACCCCAACCAAATGGTCGGGGTTTCTTTAAAATAACATAAAATTATTTCTTCTTCATTTTATCCGGAGGAATCAAATAAGTTGTTTCCAGATTAATGTAGTTCATAATGTTTTCAGGCAAGTTTCTTACGTTTAATTGCTCTAAACGGAAGTTCTCATCATAGAAAATTGGCATAAATGGAGCATCTTCTAACATCATTTTTTCAGCTTTAGCTAATAAAGCAAAACGTTCTTTATTGTCAGCGATTTTACCTGCAGCTAAGAATAAAGAGTCAAAACGAGGATTTACATAACGAGTATAGTTGATGTAAGATTTCTCACCCATAGATTTCGGAACGTGTCCGCCGTAGAATAAGGTTAAGAAAGTTTCAGGATCCGGATAATCAGCAATCCAGCCTGCACGGAAGAAATCAACCTTTGCAGTGTGAATGTTTTCTAAGTGTTCAGCAAACGGAACGGTATTAATTTCTACATCTACATTTAAATGTTCCTTCAACATTTTTTGTACTACTTCAGCAACTAAGATATTTCTATCTCCACCGCCGCTATTAATCTCTAAAGTTACTTTAGGGAATCCTTTTCCGTCAGGATAACCTGCTTTTTTCATGTATTCCTTTGCTAATTCAGGATCGTATTTGTAACCACCCACAGATTTATAATCATAACCTTCTTTTTCAAAAGTTTCTGTGTAAGGAACAACACCGTATTCTGCAGCAGTTCCTTCACCTTGAATTGTAAAATCAGCAATTTTCTGACGATCGATAGCATAGTTAAATGCCAAACGAACTTCTTTTTTAGAGAAATGAGAACTTTGTGTATTGAATCCTAAATAATTTGTATTTAATGCAGGAGAGCTCAAAATATTGAAATCACTTTTACGTTCTTTAGCGCTTGATAAATCGCCCATTAACTCATGGAACATTTCAACCGGTATACGGTATACCATATCTAAATTACCACGTTTAAATTCCAAGATTTCAGATTTCTTTTCGCGGATGAAAGTCCACTTAATACCATCCAAATAAGGTAATTTATTTCCGTGCTCATCAACGTTCCAGTAATTTGGGTTTTTCTTCATTACAATTACTTCACCTTCTTTTAAAGTTTCAATTGAAAACGGGCCGGTACCAACGGTTTTTGTACGCATTTCTGCTCCGTATTTTGCGTGCGCTTCAGGCGCGTATAAGAAACTTCCAGGCATAGCTAAGATATTTAAGAAGCCCGGAATTGGGTGAGTTAACTTGATGGTTAATGTAGAATCGTTTACAACTTTAACACCACTTACGTTTCCTTTTTTGCTTGTTTTAGAAGCTTCGAAACTTGCATTTGCACCTTCAACTTTATCTTTGAAAGTAACGTCGAATTGACTGTTTGCCGGATCCGCAGAACAAAGCTGATCAAAGCAATATTTAAAATCAGAAGCTTTTATGTCACGACCCTTTCCTTCGGGGAAACAAGGGTCGTCTTGAAATTTCACGCCACTGCGTAAGTGAAAAGTATACTCAAGGTTATCTGCACTCAATTCCCATTTGTACGCAATACAAGGAAGCAAAGTCATGTCGTTATGGTTGTACTTAACCAAACCTTCGTACACTTGTGTAGCCAAGTGATAACTAACCTGATCGTTAACGGAAATAGGGTATAAGCTTTTAAAGCTTTCTACTTCGTTTAAACGGGCAATTCCGCCTAAAAATATTCCACCTTTAGCCTCGGCTGATGTGCCTTTGCCTTTGTCATCTCCGCCACCACATGAACTTAATAAGCCAATGGTTAAAGCAGGAATTATTATCGCACCTAAAATTTTATTCATAAAAAAAGACCTAAATAAATAATCTAATACCTCACAAAATTAACCTTTTCGGTATAAAAAACTAATTTTTTAATTAAAAAATAAAGGGGGATTTTTTCCTGGTATTTTCCTATTAGGTTTAGAAGTCGATATCCAATAAAACCGGACAGTGGTCGCTATGCATTGCTTCGGATAAAATAATGGAACGTTTTAGATTTTTTTCGAGATTTTTCGTAACCATATTATAATCAATTCGCCAGCCCAAGTTTTTAGCTCTCGAATTGGCCCTGTAACTCCACCAACTGTATTGATGCGGTGATTGATTAAAATATCTGAAACTGTCAATAAACCCTGATTCAATGAACTCGTCCATCCACGCTCTTTCCTCAGGTAAAAAACCAGAAGTATTGGCATTTGAAACAGGATTATGAATGTCGATGGCCTTATGGCAAATATTGTAATCTCCTGATAATATGAGTTTTGTACGTTTTTTCTGAAGTTTATTCACGTAATCCTGAAAGTCTGCCAACCATTTCATTTTAAAGGCTTGTCGCTCCTCTCCGCTGCTTCCGCTTGGATGATAGGCACTTACCACAGAAATATCCCCAAAATCGGCCCTAATGAACCTGCCTTCATCATCATATTCTTTTATTCCGCAACCATATTCTACTTTATCAGGTTCAATTTTTGAAAAAATAGCAACTCCGCTATATCCTTTTTTTTGTGCCGGATACCAGTAATGATGATAACCTAGTTCTTCAAATTCAAAAACGCCAACTTGCTCAGGACTTGCTTTAATTTCCTGAACACATAAAATATCCGGTTTTGCTGCCTGCATCCAATCGATAAGTCCTTTACCCATTGCAGCTCTGATTCCGTTAACGTTATAAGTTATAATTCTAGGCATATCTGAGTTTTGTGTTTTGTGCCTCTAAATTTAGCACAATTTTAAAGAGTGTTGAGCGTTTTTTTACAAATACCTTTCATGTAACTGAGTAGGTTTTTTCTATCTTTAAAAACGTTTAAGGCTGTGCGATTCAGAAGGATTCTGCTCATATTAATTTTTGTAACTACTGTAGGTGGAATTTATTCCCAAACCAATAACGCCTTAAAAAGTAAGATTTTTCCTCTTGTTTCAGATACATTAATTCTCGATTCTTTAAGTTTAATTCCGGGAAGTATTTTGATGGAAAACGATAGCTTGTATACTTACGAAATCAATTACAAATTACACGCGCTCATTTTCAAAAAAGATTCACTACGACCATCTTCCGTTAAAATTAATTACAAAACATTTCCGTATAATTTTGAAAGAAGATATTTTCACAAAAATGCGGATGAATTCATGTTTCATGATTTATCCCGTCCGCAAAATCCTTACACCATTACATTTAATGAACCTGTTAATACAAATGATTTATTTCTAAACGACGGATTGAACAAAAACGGAAGTATTAGTAGAGGTATTACATTCGGAAATAACCAGGATGTGGTTGTTAATTCAAATTTAAATCTTCAGGTAAGCGGTAAACTTACTCCGGAAATTGACATGGTGATGGCAGCAACAGATAATAATATTCCCTTTCAAGCCGACGGAACAACAGCGCAATTGCAGGAATTTGATAAAGTATTCATTCAACTCTCAAATGAAAGCACCAAATTAATTGTAGGAGATTATCAGCTTTCAAAACCATCCAACAGTTATTTCATGAATTTTTATAAGCGTGCTCAAGGCGCTTACATTGCTAATACGTATAAGGACAGTGTCGGTAAAAAAACGCTCACGTTTAAAACGCAGTTGGCAGGAGCGGTGTCAAAAGGAAAATTTGCGCGTAATGTTGTTTTTGGAACGGAAAACAATCAAGGCCCGTACAGATTAACCGGAGCAAATAATGAACCTTTTATTATTGTTTTATCTGGTACTGAAAAAATTTATCTGGATGGTAAGTTGTTACAACGTGGACAAGAAAATGATTACATTATCGATTATAATACGGCTGAATTAACATTCACTGCCAAACAAATTATCACAAAGGATAAAAGGATTGTAGCAGAGTTTCAGTATGCGGAAAGAAATTACGGGCGTTCGTTATTTTTCTTTGGAGAGGAGGTAGAAGCAGGGAAGTTAAAAGTATTTGCAAATATTTACAGTGAGCAGGATAATAAGAACAGATCTCTCCAACAAACATTAACACAAGACCAAAAATCAGTAATGTTTGATATTGGTGATACATTAAGCAAAGCCTATTACTCGGGCGCTGAATTAGCATCGTTTAATAATTCGGAGGTTTTTTATTGGAAGAAAGACACCACTGTAGGAACAATTACTTATCCCGGAATATTTGTTTATTCAACTAACCCTGATAGCGCGAAATACAGAGTGAAATTTTCAAATGTTGGAAATGGAAACGGGAATTACATTCAGATTTCTTCAACTGCAAATGGCAAGGTTTATAAATGGATGGAACCTGTTGGCGGAGTTCCCCAAGGAAATTATGAGCCAATAATTCCATTGGTAACACCAAAGCAAAACCAAATGTTAACTGGTGGCTTTGAATACAAATTTAATTCATCTCATACATTGCAAATGGAAGGCGTATATACCCGTAATGATATTAATACGTTCAGTCCGCACGATTCTTATAATGATGAAGGATATGGATATAAATTCAAAAGCATTAATAAAACAGCTTTGAAGCGAGATACAAGTGGTAAAGCTTTCACTAATGCAATTTACAATTTCAATTACGAGCATGTCCAAAAGAATTTCACTCAGGTAGAACGTTTTCGTTCCATCGAATTTCAACGCGACTGGAATAGACCACTCGTAGATGTTATAAGTTCAGATCAACACATAGCTTCTGCTGAAGTTGGAGTTGAAAAAATGAATTCCTACCGTTTGGTTTATGGATTTAATTCGTTTCATGAAGGAAGTTTTTTTACCGGTTACAAGCAGCAATTGAACGGACGATTTATGAAAAAGAAATTTTTCTCTGATTATAATGGCTCATATGTGACCACTAATAATTCGCCGGTTAACACAGAGTTTTACCGTCACAAAACAACTTTATCACAAGGCATTGGTAAATTCAAAATTGCGTTAACTGACGAGTTTGAAAACAACCTTTTCAAATCAGTTTTTACAAACACATTAATGCCGCGTACTTATCAGTTTTGGGATTGGGAAGCGAGTATTAGTAATGCAGATTCTGCCCGTAATAACATTAAAGTTTTTTATCGTGAACGCCGCGACATGCAGGCGTACAATAATGTTTTAAAGGATAGTACATATGCACAAAACATTGGTGCACAAGCTGGTATTTACTCAATTAAAAATCATCCCATCACATTTTATTTAACTTATCGTGAATTGCATTTAAAAAATGTAGTTAGCGCGACATTAAAACCCGATAATTCATTGTTAACTCGAGTAGAGTATAGTCCGCGCTTGATAAAAGGTTTTATTTCTTCAACGTTGTTTTATGAGAGTGGTTATGGGCTTGAAAACAAAAAAGAGTTTTATTATTTGGAAGTACCACCGGGGCAAGGGCAGTATGCGTGGAATGATTACAATGGAAATAACATAAAAGAATTAAATGAGTTTGAAATTGCGCAGTATCCAGACCAAGCCAGGTTTATTCGGATTTTTACACCAACAAATCAGTACGTGAGGGTTTTGCAAAACCAAATGAGTTTTTCGTTTAATTTAAGACCTTCTGTATTAGTAAAAGAAAGAACAGAAGGTTTCGGAAAATTTCTTGGGCGATTTGCCACACAGTCTGTTTTTAGAGTGGATAACAAAACCTATGATAACGGCCAGTTTTTTAACTATGACTTTTACAGTAGTAATGTTAGCGATACGGCTTTACTCTCGGCAAATTATGCTTTGCGACAAAGTTTATTTTTTAATCAAACGGCAACTGTTTTCGGAATCGATTATACGTTTCTGAATAATAAAAACAAGCAGTTGTTATTAAATGGTTTCGATTCAAGAGATAATTTGTCGCATGAAATCAGATGGCGTTTAAACTTTAAGAAATCGTGGAGTATTTTGAGTAATAACAGTGGCGGAATTAAATATTATGCTTCGCAATACTTTTCATCTCGCAATTATAAAATCGAATATTACGACGCTGAACAAAAGTTGAATTACCAACCCAGTACCGCGTTTCGCGTAAGTTTAATTTACAGGTATGCACAAAAGCAAAATATTAACGAAGGAGGATTTCAGAAATCACTAATTAATGATTATGCCGTTGAGTTAAGATATAACGAATCCGAAAAAGGAAGCTTTAATATGCGCGCCGATTTTTTAACTATAACGTATAACGATATCGAGAGTTCACCAATAGCCTATGAAATGCTAAACGCGTTAAAGCCAGGATATAATTATACCTGGAATCTAAACTATCAGCGTAATTTAACAGGTAATATACAGGTGAGTATAAATTATGAAGGAAGAAAAATGCCTAACTCGAAAGTTGTGCATTTGGGTGGCGCACAAGTAAGAGCTTTTTTCTAATCTATTTTTTGAAGACTAAAATGTCTGATTTTTTCTTTATTGTCTACAAAGCCGCGTTCTGTCACTTCAATGAGGGTGTCTCCTAATAAGCGATATTCCATTATGGAAGGAAAATCGCGGAACGGATTTTCAAAAACAAATTTGTTATCAGTATTGTTGGTTAAAACAAATTCAGTTTGCTTATTCTCATTTTGCCCTTTAACATCGTAAAACATAGTTGTTTTTTTTGGCTGTAATAATAAGCGCATTTTCATCTGAAATAATGTATCAACGAAATCTCTGGTTAAATAAAACCCCGTGCCACTATACTCTGTAGAATCTTTCATTTTCCATTCTTCAAAATAAAATCCGGCATCTCCATCATTAAACAAATATTTCCCCTCTATCCAACTGTTTAATTTATTCTGAGGAGTTAAATTCTCGATAATTTCCGGTTGGTTACCGCAGGCTACAAAAAGTAAAATTGAAATTATCGAGATTCCTTTTTTCATTATAATTACAAATATACTTAGAAAAATTATCGGATAGTATGTAAATTAGCAGTATTGAAAAAATTATTAGTCATATTTTTATTGACCTTAAGCTATTTTGAAGGGCATTCCCAAAAGGACACCTTGCCTTTTAACCGTAAAGAAGAGGTTATTTACGACAGTAAGCGTTATCGTAAATACAATAATTATTTGACGTT
Organism: uncultured Flavobacteriaceae bacterium; assembly: GCA_964416235.1. Taxonomy (GTDB): domain Bacteria; phylum Bacteroidota; class Bacteroidia; order B-17B0; family Aurantibacillaceae; genus JAHEYG01. The sequence goes on from CAYQDP010000012.1 coordinate 15,087, forward strand.
TGGAGTTGGAAAGGGATATTCTGATGCTCGTCGCCTTGATCAGAGCTATATAAATTTGGATTTTCAATTTCACTTGCAACGCGAATATTTTCAGGTAGGCTTTTTTATGAGTGGAGATGAGTTTTTGCAAAGCACAAACATACAAGGACACATTTGTTATGGTTATCGGCATGAAAAGGAAAAGTATAATCTGGCTGCTTTTGTCGGACCTTCATATTCATATTTCGTTACCGGTAGCACAGATACATCCGGTGTTACAACTGTAAAAGCGCATAGCGTAATTGGTGGATATGTATGCCTTTCCGCTATTTACAAAGTAAAGTATGATGTTGGTTTGGGTATAGAATTATTCGGAGATTTTTCTTCACAACAAAAACAAGGGGGTGCCCGAATCGTATTGTATTTTTCCGGTGCTTACAGAGGAGTTAAACGAGGATTTAAAACTAAGCCTAAATAAAATTAAAGCTGATTTTATAATTGTAGGACAAGGTTTGGCAGGCTCTGTGCTGTCTTTGCAGCTTATTGACAAGGGATACAAAGTTGTAATAATTGATGATGCCTCTTCATCGTGCTCGCGAGTTGCGGCAGGTATTTGGAACCCCGTTGTATTTAAGCGCCTCACTAAAAGTTGGATGGCGGATGAAGTACTCCCGTACATGCTTGAGTTTTATCAGGCGCAAGAGAAAAAACTCGGAACGAAATTTATAACAGAGCGGAGCATAATAAAATTGTTCACCGAATTACAAGAAGCAAATTTATGGAGAAAAAAGGCCGAGGAAGAAATGGCTTCTTATTTGGATAAGGAAATTTTTACAGGGTCACTTGCAGAGCATTTTAAAGTTTCTGAAATAGGATACGCAAAGGTGTTGAGAGCAGGAAATTTAGATTTACCGGTGTTTATAAATGCAGTCAGAGAATTTTTACAGAAAAATGAAATGTATCTCTCAGAAAAATTCGATCATAGCTCGTTTTCTCCGTCTGCCTTAAAGTATAAAAACATCGAAACAGAAAATGTTATTTTTTGCGAGGGATATTTAATTCGCAACAATCCTTTTTTTAATTATGTTCCAATGAAACCGGCTAAAGGGGAGGTGTTAACGATGCAATTTCAAAACTTAAATCTTAACAAGGATATTTTAAATAAGAATGGATTTATTATGCCTTTGGAAGATGATAAATTTAAGGTGGGCGCCACTTATAACTGGACCGATCTTTCAGAATGGCCAACAGCTCAGGGTAAGTCTGAATTATTGGATAAATTGGATAAAATGACAAACGCAAAAGGCGTTGTGGTGAATCATGAAGCCGGAGTAAGACCTTCCGTTATAGACCGTAGACCGCTCCTTGGAGCTCATCCGACATGGAAAAATATTTATGTTTTTAACGGAATGGGCACTAAAGGCGTAATGCTGGCTCCTTTTTTTGCCAATCATTTAATCGAACATATTATTGACGGTAAAAATCTAAATAAAGAAGTTAGCCTTGCTCGTTTTAATCATTTTTTTGTAAATTAAAGCCTATATTTATTCTTGGTAAATGGCCCTGAAAAAAAATAAAATGAGATTGATTGGCCGTAGGGAATTTGTTGACTTCCCTCAACTCAAATTATTTTCTATTGAAGCAAAAATAGATACCGGCGCTTATACTTCCGCTATTCACTGTAAAGACATTCAACAGAAAATTGAAAACCGTAAA
>CAYQDP010000013.1:0-16718 GCA_964416235.1 uncultured Flavobacteriaceae bacterium
CGAACCGCTGTAGGAGCTTTTGCAGAGCTCAGCCTAGCCACTCGGCCACAGGACCTTTTTGATTTTTACCTGAGCTTTTCTGCTCCGCCTACCCTTCCAATCCTGGAAGGGCACAGGACCAATTTTAATTGGGATAGCAAAAATAGGGTTTTTTTGATAAAGGAAGCCGAAAAACACGAAAAAAAACACTGTCCTTGTGGTTTGAGCCTCAATTTATTAAGGAAAATGTCTTTTGAGCGCCCAATTATACCTCGTCCGTTTCCCTCTCATGAATTAAACTTATCTTTAAACCATGCGCATCCACGATCTTATCAACGAAATCCACGAACTAAAAAATAATACACCACGTAAAGCGGCTTTCGATATTTACAACATCCTCGAAAACAATAAAACTCTTTTTTTGGACGTGTTGGAGCAAGATGTGTTTAATCAAATTTTAAACGACTTCGAAAAAATGGCTTATGCCGCTGCTGCGGAATTCAACTCACCGCAATACAAAGATGATTTTTCGAAAGCGTACAATCTTTTAAGTTTTTATCTGAATAAGGTGATATAAAAAAACCGTTCTGTTACGAACGGTTTTTGAACTACAGAATAGCAGTATCTATACCCTAATTACTGTTTGTGTATTCTGCAGAAGCTTCTGTACTGTTTAATGCTTTATTCCAAATTTTTATTTTATCCATTTTTCCTTTTAATCGTCCGTTGTTGGTGCTAAATGAAACGCCACCAATTAATCCTAAATTGGAAGTTGTTGAAGGCGCAGGATAACTAATGCTGTTACCGGAACCGGATAATGTACATAAGGTGTCTTTTTGTCCGTTGATGTAAACATCCACATTGTTGTTTCCTTTTACAACAGCCATGTAATGTGTCCACGAGTTTGAATTTAAAACAACAGATGATAAAGCGCCAATGGTAGTGCTGTTGGTTGTGTCGCCAACAGTAAGATTAATTCTTCCGGCCGCGTCCGTGCGAATTAAATACCCGCAGTAGCCGCCATTAGGTCGCGCATTGGATTGAATAAAATAATTGGAAGCCCAATTCGAACTGTCATCCACGCTTACCCAAAATGAAATCGAGAAGGGTAAAGCAGGTTGTAATCCGGATGTATTCGGATAGTTAAGGTAACTTGTTCCATTAAATTTTAATGCTTTGTTGGAATTATTATTACGGTCCAAATCATAGGTGGCGCCATTATTCGTTATAGTAAACGGAACACATGAAGCGTCGCTTAAATTATTGTTGCATTCTAAGCTAAGAAGTAAATTGGGATTAGCACAGGTTGTGTTGCCGCTTCCGGGATTGCTTGGAGCAGGTTCGTTGTTGTCTTTCTTTTTGCAGGCAAAGCCTATTGCTAAGGCCACTAGGAGTATAGATATTTTTTTCATGGATTTTGTTTTTTCAAATATCCATCGACATTTTTTCTTTTTTGGGCAAAACAGATAAGTGCAGTGTTTTTAGTAATAAGTGCAGTGGTTTTACTTATGACTACGGCCTTTTGCGACGGCCGTTGCACTCCAGGGATCTTCCGGCCAGGCATGTTTTGGATAACGACGCTTTAATTCACTCTTCACTTCATTATAAGTGTTGTTCCAGAAACTTCTTAAATCGGTGGTGACTTGCACCGGCTTATATCCAGGAGACAAAAGATGCATCACCAATGAAATTTTATTCTGATTTATTTTTGGTGTGTCGCTCAAACCAAACACTTCCTGTAATCGCACGGCTAATACAGGCGCCGCGCCGTTCGGAAAATAATCTATTTTGATTTTAGAACCACTGGGCACTTCTATGCGTGCCGGCGCTAATTCTTCTAATTTCTGTTGCAGTTCCCATTCTAAGGAATGGAGTAAAATGTGAGAGAGATTGAGTTTCTTAAAATCTTCGTTTTTCTTGATGTCTTTTAAATAAGGCGCCAGCCATTTGTCGCAGCTCTCCAATAAAGTTTCGGTACTTACATCCGGCCAAGCTTCTTCAGAATTCCATTTACGCAAACTCAGAATTCTGTTTTGTAATTGTTTTACATCCTCATTAAAATCAAGCAAAGCATCACCTTCTTTTTTAATGGCGTTACACAAGGCTTCGTTTATTTTTTCTTCCGAAGGATTTGTCAGCGCTTTGCTTTGTAAAACAATATTTCCAATACGTAATTCTTTATTGGCAACAATGCCTCCTTTTCGTGTATCCCAAGTGATGATTTCTCTTTCTTTTACCAAGGAAACCAAATCTTTCGGATTGAGTGGAGCGGCTAAAAATATTTTTCCTAATCCTTCTCTTAGATCCATATGTGCAACGGCCAGCCAGCTTTCATGCGCCAAATCATCTTTGTGGCCTGCCGCGGCAATCTTACCGTTAGCTAATTGGAATTGTGCGTTATTACCCGGACGGGCAGAGGCAATTCTCTCGGGATAGGCATAGGCTAAGAGTAATCCGGTTTCATAGGCGTCAACAGGGTCGTTGCTGATTTCAATTTTAAGCATGTTACGGTACGATGAGGCTATTTTTTCGATGCGCGAAAATTTCCCACCGCTACTGTTATTATTTCTTGCTCTTCGCAAAGCTTCAATCCGTAAGTTGATGTCGATACCTGAATCTTTTGGAAGCGGATCACGTTCTTCTATTATGGCTGCAATGTCGCAGGCTAAGGCTTTATTATATTCTCCCTCTGCTAAAATTAACATATGTGCAATGCGGGGGTGACAAGGCAACTTGTGTATGTCTTTACCGTGCGCCGTAATTTTTCCGTTTTCCAGTGCGTTAATGTTTTCGAGAATATCACTCGCTTGGGCAAGGGCTGCTTTTGGAGGAGGGCTGAGCCACGTTAGTTGAGCAATATCGTGAACGCCCCATTGCGCCATATCTAAAACCAAAGAAGCTAAATCGGCTTCCATGATTTCAGGGATGCGGTGTTCTGCCAGACGTTCATGGGTTGCTTTCGTCCACATTCTGTAACAAACGCCACTGCTTAATCGTCCGGCGCGACCTGCTCTCTGGTCGGCAGAATCTTTAGAAATACGAACCGTTTCCAATTTGGTTAATCCGGAGCGCGTATCAAATCTTGAAATTTTTCCGAAGCCTGTGTCTATTACTATTCGGATTCCCTCTATCGTTAAACTTGTTTCTGCAATGGAAGTGGCTAATACCACTTTTCGTTTTCCGTTTCTGTTGGGAAGTATCGCGGCTATTTGCTGATTTTTTGGAAGCTGTCCGTATAAAGCGTGAATAGAAAAATCCGGCAGATCTTTTAGTAAGAGCTCTTCGCATTTCCGAATATCTGCTTCACCCGGAAAAAATACAAGCACATCTCCTTCGTGTTTTTGTGTGGCTTGAATGATGGTTCTTGCTGCTAATTCAGGCAACAGAAATTCATCCGCATCGCTTGTGTAATGTATGTCAACAGGAAATTGTCGCCCTTCACTTTGTATGACTTTGCATTTTAATAATGAACTAAGCTCAGGAACATTTAATGTGGCCGACATCACCATGATTCGCAAATCGGGACGTAAAACCTGTTGTGCTTCGCGACAAAGCGCTAATGCTAAATCGGCATTTAAACTACGTTCGTGAAATTCATCAAAAACAACCATCCCCACATCTTCCAACGCATTATCACTTTGCAGCATGCGCGTTAAAATACCTTCAGTGACAACTTCAATTTTGGTTTGATTGCTGACACGTGTTTCAAAGCGTATGCGGTAACCGATTTCTTTTCCGGTTTCGCTCTCTAATAAATCCGACATACGTTCGGCGATGCTTCTCGCGGCTAAACGTCGCGGTTCGAGCATGATAATTTTTTTACCATTCAGAAATGTTTCATTCATTAAGGCCAGCGGCAATAAAGTACTTTTTCCGGCGCCCGGAGGTGCGGTCACAATTAAGGTATTTTCTGAATGAAGATGTTCTCGTACATCCGAAATAATGTCGCGAACCGGTAAATCAATATCAAAAGGATTGAATGACATCTGAGAAGCGCAAAGGTAAGATTATCTCTTTTCTTTTCTGCTTTGATGAAGAAAATCTGTTTTTTCTTCTAGTAATCAAATGTAAAGCAATCAAGTTACACTACGTTTGAAGCACCAAATTTGAGCTTATTTTGCTACTATTTTCATAGAATATTTTTTTGCGCCCCAACTTCACTTGGTTTTTGTTTGTACTGAAACTTATTTCACGAAAGGATTTAAAAGTTTAAATGGTATTGGTTTTTTATGGTGAAGTTGATATGATGGTTTACATTCATTTTATGTTAAGATGTTTTATCAGGAAGATTCTGTAAAAGTTCAGGAACATTTTTGAGATAAAGGTATTGTTAAAATGTAGCGGTGTTATGCAATTCTAAGTAAGAAAGGATTCTATGAAAACCGAAATAAGCAAGTAACTTATGCTAAAGTATGGGCTAAATATATAGCCGTAAGTCACCAATAATCAGACAGATAATTTGAACATTCCAAATTAGAACATAAAATTGTGTCGTTACTTATAAAAATAACTTGTCTAGTAAAGGCAGTTGTTTAAACTAATTTTGTTTGTAAGGAGTTTTGTTTTATGTGAGATGTTTTATTAATAAACTTAATCTAAACCAAATTATGATGACGAAATTATTTCAACTTAAAGGCACTCGCGCGGGTGTTACTTGTACGAAAGTCAAACTAATATTTCTTGTGTTATGTCAGGTATTTAGCATACGAATAGTTGCACAAACGCAATCCTCTACACCTGTGTTTATGCCTTATTGTGATGCTACCCTATGGCCACTCTATAGCATAGAAAACACAACTACATCAACAGTCTGTAATTATATTCTTGCGTTTGTGGTGGACGATCCTACTAAACCAGGACCCAATGGATGTTGGGGTGGCTTTTCATCTTACGATACGTCGCATTATAAAACAAAAATACAACAGTTACGTGCATTAGGAGGTGACGTTATGGTTTCTTTTGGAGGTGCTAACGGTCAGGAACTAGCTACTATTACGCCTACCAATAACTTAAGTGCCTTGATAAATGCCTACCAACTTATTATTACTTCGTATCAATTGAAGTATATTGATTTTGATATAGAAGGTGCTGCGGTAGCGGATACGGTTTCAATTGACTTAAGATGTAAGGCTATTAAGCAATTATTAATTAATAATCCGGGATTAAAAGTTTGGTTTACCTTACCGGTTATGCCAACAGGGCTAGATTTTAATGGCTTACGTTGTATGCGTACTGCAATCGTAAAGCACGGTATTGATTTGGAGGGTGTAAATATTATGGCAATGGATTATGGAGCTTTTTTTGGAAACATGGGAGGATACGCGATCCAAGCGGCAGATAGTTTATTTTCGCAATTAACCAAGGCCTTCTCAGATGGCGGTTTTACAAAAACACCTGCACAAGTTCGGAAAAAGGTAGGAGTAACACCTATGATTGGGCAAAATGATGTTATTGGTGAAATATTTTATTTGAACGACGCAACTGCTTTACTTAATTACGCAATTAGTAAGAATATTGGTTTATTGTCTATGTGGTCCATTAACCGCGATCAACCTTGTGCAAGCGCTTCTTCGCCTTTATACAGTTGCACACAAATTCCTCAGAGTCCTTATGCCTTTACGTCAATTTTTAAAGGCACGAATGGCGCATTAAATAAATGCGGATTGCTTAGCACAGGGGTTGAGGCAAGTGAGGCTGATGAAACAATCCTTGTTTTCCCAAATCCTGCCAATGTCAGCTTACAGATTTCTTCTAAAGATGGAATCAAGTTTGAAGAAATATACATTTACGATATTCTAGGAAACATGATGTACAATAACAGCCAAGGAGATTTTAAAATTAATATTTCTGAATGGGCGCAAGGAATTTATTTTATTCGTGGTAAGAAAGGGGATTCAATTTTTAGCACAAAATTTATAAAAGAATAAGTAGTCACTAATATTATATTAAAACACAGTTCTATACAGAAAAATGACTAATTCTTAAGAAAGTCAACATTGTTTGGGGTTCAATGTTGTAAAGGTTATAATCTTTTGTGTGAAAGATTAATAACCTTTTTTTTGTTTGTGTATAAATGGAATGTGTAGTTTACATTGTGGGTGAATATTTAGTTTAGAGGCACATCCTATTAGCCGTACCGAAATTTCATGGTGATTATGAATGAATTCTTGCTATTAAATTGTCCGACTTAAATAATAAGATTAAATTAGTCCTAGTTAAATCTTATGCAAATACAAAGTAAACTCCCAAAAGTCGGGACTACCATATTCACCGTAATGAGCGCATTGGCGAGAGAGCATAATGCGATTAATTTGTCACAGGGCTTTCCCGATTTCGGATGTTCTCCTAAATTATTAGAGTTGGCGCAAAAGCATATGAATGCCGGATTTAATCAGTATGCTCCTATGCAGGGCGTAATACAATTACGCGAACGTATTGCGGAAATTATTTCTACGTGCTATTCTGCAAACTATAATGCTGATACCGAAATCACCATCACTGCAGGTGCCACGCAGGGTATTTATACATCTATTGCCGCGTTTATTAATAAAGGTGATGAGGTAATTGTGTTTGAACCTGCTTATGATTGTTACATTCCTGCAATTGAAGTGCACGGCGGAATTGCTATTCCTATTCAATTAACTTACCCCGGATTTAAAGTGAATTGGGAGGAAGTGAAATCAAAGGTGAATGATAAAACGAAAATGATTATCATTAATACACCGCATAATCCGAGCGGAACGGTTTTAAACGAAAATGATTTAAAGCAATTAGAGCAATTAGTAAAAGGAAAAAATATTATTGTGGTGAGTGATGAGGTGTATGAGCATATGGCATTCGATAATCAACCGCATCAAAGTGTTGCAAGATATTCTACTTTACGAAGTCAATCCATTATTGTGTCTTCATTTGGTAAAACTGTACACACAACAGGATGGAAGATTGGATATGTTGCTGCTCCTGCGGAATTAATGTCGGAGTTCAGAAAGGTGCATCAGTTTTTAGTGTTCGCGGTGAATCATCCATTTCAATTGGCCCTTGCTGATTATTTAGGCGATAAGAATACGTATCTCGAGCTGAAAAACTTTTATCAAACCAAGCGCGATTTTTTCAGAGGCCTGATTAAGAATTCGCGTTTTACCATTGAAGATTGCACCGGCACATATTTTCAATTACTCGGCTATAAAAAGATAACGGAAGAAAAGGATACCGACTTCGCCATTCGTTTAACCAAGGAAAATAAACTGGCCAGCGTTCCGCTATCGGTGTTTTATTCGAAGCCAACTGATAATAACCTATTACGCTTTTGCTTCGCGAAGAAGGAAGAGACTTTGGAAAAAGCCGCCGAAATAATAAATAAAATTTAAGTGTTATTTAGTCGGACTAATTCCTAAAAGTTCTTTTTGCGAATAGTATTTCCCGTTCAAAATGGTGCCTTCTACTTTCTGAATGTTCTCAATATTATCCAAAGGATTCGCATTTAATAAAATTAAATTAGCGCGTTTCCCTTCTTGCACACTTCCAACGTTCTTATCGTTGGTTAAAAACACAGCTGCATTATATGTAGCTGATTTCAGAATTTGGTAATTACTTAAACCTGCTTTGCTGTATAATTTCATTTCTTCAGCCATGCTGAACCCGGGAACGTTGAAGGGTCCTTCATCAGCGCTCAGGAGTAACAACATGTTTTCATCGGCTAATTGCTTTAACACTGTATTAAATACAGCAAACTTCTTTTGATAAACGCTTTTGTATCTGCTATCGAATTGGTCTTTCAATTGTTCTTTGGTTCCATTTAGTGCTTCATTGTATTCTTTTTGCCATTGGTCTTTTACGCTGGTTGCAACAAGCGACATGCCGTTGCGTGCTAACAGTTGTGTTTCATCCTGCAAGAATGAATACGTGTAGTAAAACGAAAGTGTAGGACAAACAGCTGCATTTTTATCTTTCATTTTTTTAATTAATGCGCTAAAACCATCAGGTGATTTTTCATAAGCTGCCAAAACCGGTTGATAATGTTCAATGGAAACAAAATCCAAATCCACACTTTCTTCTAAACTATTATTGTAAGCATGTCCTGCTAATGGAATTTTATATTCGTAACAACTTTGTGAAAGGTGATCCATGTTTTTTGGTTTTGCACCTCCTAAATATTTCACAAAATCATATTTCTTAATTTTAGCTTGAAAAATGAGGTCGGCAATTTTATCCTTTGTCAGTGTAGAATCCTCTCCCGGGAAAACGTAGGACACATAAATATCCGGTGCTACTTTTAATTTTTTGTTAATGCTGTCTCGTAAAGCAAGCTGACTTTCTTCTCCGCGCATACTTCTTAAAGTAGTAACACCGGCCGCTAAATTGTATTTTAAATACTGTTGTAAAGAAATTGGATTCGATTTATCCGGAAAATGCGCATGCATATCGGCAAGGCCGGGTATCAGGAATTTACCTTTACCATCAATGGTTTTGTAATCTTTAAAAGGCAATTTGGTTCCGCCGCTTACAATTTTATCAATTACGCCGTTAGTGATGTAAACATTCATGTTTGGTAAAACAGTATTGGTATAAGCAGGAATGATTGTTACATTGGTAATAACCAGATTTTGCGCCATACTAAGGCTGCTGATTAATAAAAGCGTGAAGAAATATTTCATATTGCTAAATTCAGAATGATGTAATAATAAACAAATTTATAGTATATTTAATATCATGAAACGTTTACTTATTCTTTTAGCATTTTTTGTTGTAAAATTAAATGCGCAGGACACAATACGCTTTAAAAATGGTATAACCAAAGCGGTTAAAGTGAGTGAAGTGGGTTTAACTGAAATACGTTACAATGATTTCAGCAATTTAACCGGACCAATTTACGTAGTAAATAAGAATGAAATTACATCCATTCGTTACAGTAATGGCGTCGAAGATAAGTTTAGTGATGTGGTCCCGTCTACTTCTACAAACCCGGCTCCTGTAGCCACAAAACCAATCAACGATAAAATTGATATTAAAAAGGGGGATTTATTTTATAACGGCAAAAGAGTGGGTGAAGTCAAACTTCAAAAACTCGTCAATCTTTGTCCGGATGCTGAGAAGCAAAATAAAATGGTGCCTGTTATGCAGGAGATGAAAAAGTATAAGAAGAATCAATATTTAGCAGGATTTTTAGGTTTGGGCCTCGGATTGATGTCGTTACCTGTGGGAATTATTGCTACCGGAATTTCGGAAGACGCTACACCATTTTTTATTTGTGTGGGAGTTGGTGCAACAGTTGCAATAACCGGACAGGTTATTTCTGGTATTAATAAAAATAAAAGAAACGCTAAACGATTGGAAGTAGCCAGGATTTATAATGGAGAGTTGTAAGAATGAAAAAGGTAATCCTCTTGTTGTTTGTATCTTTTGTTTCCTCCGCGCAGGATACAATCTATAAATTAAACAAAGAAACAATTGCTGCCAAAATTCTCGAGATAAATGATCAAAGTATAAAATTTAAAAAGTTCAGTAATCTCGAGGGACCCTTATACTCTGAGTTAAAATCTGATATTCATTATATCAAATATCAAAATGGCAGTGTAGATAGCATAACAATAAAAAGTATCGTTGCCGCCACGAGCCAATCAAATACAAATTCTATATCACCAACTCCTTCTGTTATTTACAAAGCAAAAAATTATAGCGAGGATGAAATTAACATGATGATTAATGCATATCCGAATGGAGGAACAAAATCGCTCATGCAAAAAAAATCCACAGCCATGTTAGATTACAAACAAAGACAACATCTATCTATCGGATTAGGTTATGGGATAGGTTTTGCAGTACCAATTGTAGTTACTTTCGGCACATTAACCACTAACAATATAAATTACGATAATGCGGTGAACACCATTGTGGCCGGCGCCTTAATTGGAGCAGCAATCCGAATTGCAGGAAACGTTGGTTTTTTTATAAATAAAAACAAAAAGTTAAACGAAAAGCGAGAGATTCTGGATTTGATGAGTCAGGGAAAATAATTATTTCCTTCCTGGACATTTCTTACAACGATCGCCCTTCTTATGATTTTTACAACACTTCTTGTGTTTCTTGCAGGTTTCGGCAAAAGGCATGAGCGGATGATTTAACTTCCATTTTTGTGTATCCTTGCAAAACTCGATTAGCATGATTCAAAGATGCAAAATCGCATCTCTCTTTAACATACCTTAAATGTGGTAATTTGCATAAGGGCGTAATAAACCCGAAATTTGACACTTCACCCCGGTACTTTCCTTGGAGGAGAGTGAGAAGGCATGAAAATACAAGCATTAAATACCTGGATAACAAAGTATAAGGAGCCATTTATCATTGCCGGTCCATGTGGCGCCGAAACGCGCGAGCAAGTATTGGAAACAGCAAAAGGATTGGCCGCAATTCCTCAGGTAAAATTATTTCGTGCCGGCATTTGGAAACCGCGTACTCGTCCCAATAGTTTTGAAGGCGTTGGTGAAGAAGGATTAAAGTGGCTGAATGAAGTTAAGCAGCAATACACATTAAAAACAACGGTTGAGGTCGCGAATGCGCAACACGTTGAGCTTGCACTCAAATATAAAGTAGATGTTTTGTGGATTGGTGCACGCACAACCGTGAATCCATTCAGTGTGCAGGAAATTGCAGATGCCGTGAAAGGCGTTGATATTCCGGTTATGATTAAAAATCCCATTCACGCGGATTTGCATTTATGGATTGGGGCATTAGAGCGATTGAACAACGCAGGAATTACTAAGTTGGCAGCCATACACCGTGGATTTCACTTCGCCGGAAAAAGTAAATACCGCAACAAACCCATGTGGGAAATTGCCATCGAATTAAAAACACTGCTTCCTGATTTACCAATTATTTGCGACCCAAGTCATATTGGCGGTAAACGCGATTTGATTGAACCTATCGCGCAGAAGGCACTTAATCTAGGAATGAACGGATTGATGATTGAAACCCATCCGCATCCGGACAAAGCATTGAGTGATGCTGCGCAACAAATTACACCAATAGAATTATCAGATTTATTAGGACGTTTAATTTTTCCGGATACACAATCAAACGATGTGGAGTTCAGTAATAAATTAAAAAGTTTGCGCAGCATGATTGATGAAGTAGACGATGAGCTGATTAATTTACTTTCAAAGCGTTTGCAGATTATTGAAGAGATTGCGTTGTATAAGAAAGATCAAAACATTACCGTGTTTCAATTAGAACGCTGGCAAGAAATTTTAAGAACCCGTTCTCAGTGGGCGGAGAAATTAGGCGTATCGCGCCATCATATCGAAAAGATTTGTCAGATTTTGCACGAAGAATCCATTCGTGTACAAAACGAAGCCATCAATAAAAAAATCAGTTGATGAGTTATAAGTGATGATTTATGAATGATGATTTTTTGAAAGGTTGTCATGTCGAGCGTAGTCGAGACATCTTTTCACGAATAGTTTTTCTAATCGGCACTTCGACAAGCTCAGCGACCTTTGCGTTTATAAAGTAGTTGAAATTATCTAGGAAAAGATTCCTCCCTTTGGTCGGAATGACATTCCTTTTGATAGATCATTCCAGCTTCAAAAATAATCTGCGCTTATCTGCGTTATCTGCGGGAAACTTTTAAGTGAACAGATTCCTCCCTTTGGTCGGAATGGCGATTTCTCTGACTTTGTCATGTTGGGTTTACCCTCCGCAACGTAGAGTAGGAGGGCGTAGTCGAGACATCTTTTGAGTGAATATATTCCTTTATTCCGGCGCTTCGACAAGCTCAGCGACCTCTGTCATGTCGAGCGTAGTCGAGACATCTTTTCGGTTTAATCCAACTTCAAAGTAGTAGACCCAACAATCACATTATCGCAAGTTACTTCGATAATATAATTTCCCGATACAAGGGGCGAATTACCTTCACAATACGTTACGCCTGCAATTTCTACATTCGCATAATTTAATTCTGTTTTACCCGCGTAATACCCGCTTGATTTATCAAAGGTGAACTTAAAGCTATCGTCGTAATTTCTCGCCATCTCTTTTCCATCCGGTGTAATAATGCGCACATAAACTGTTTTCGGTCCGGCTTTTGCGATTTTATTTTCACCCAACGAGAAAGAAACTTTTATTTTATCAGCGCGTTTAGCTTTTGTTGTTTCACTTTCTTTTTTTCCACCGCTTTTTAATTTAACAGCAATGGCTTTTACATTAAAACAAGTAAGAACGGAACCTTTTTCAATGGTTGCTTTTAACTCATCTTTTTCCTTATTTAAGGTAGTGATTTTACCTTTTTCATTGTCTAATTCCTTCAGCACGTTTTGTTTTTCTACAATTAGATTTTTATTGAGCGTGCCTAAAGAATCGATGGTGTGCACATAGCCAATCATGATTTGACGAAGAGTTTCTGTTTCCTTTTTTAACTTCGCAATAATGTAACTATCGCCTTTGTGTTTTTCAGCTTCTTTCAATAATTGTTCGATATAAGCTTTCTTCTCATCAATTTCTTTTTGTAACGCAGCGTCATTGGTTTTTAAGTTATCGTACTCGTGTTGTAGGGCCAATAAATCACTTTTAATGTTATCGCGTTCAACCACCACTTTTTCAGTCACAATAATTTGTTCGGCTGCTTTATTTTTTTCTTGAAGGTAGAGCCAAATGGTTACCACATTACTACCAAATAAAAGGGCAATAATCATCCATAATAAGCCGCCGCGCTTTTTTTCTTCTTTTTTATCGGCTTGTTGTTGATCTGTCATACACAAGGTTTTGTACAAAATTATGTATTTTAGTTGCCCTGAGACCCCTAATAAAGCCTAAATCTTAACAGTAATTTGTGAATTGATGAGCCTTTGGCAGGATTTTATAAGTTTAATTTATCCGCGCAGCTGTATTTGCTGCGATAATTTGCTGCTTAAGAGTGAGGAATTTATCTGCAATCAATGCTTTATCAACCTACCCCAAAGCAAATTTGAGGCTGAAAACGAGAGCGAATTGGATAAACTCTTTTACGGAAGGGTTCCGGTTCAAAAAGCCGGCGCTTTTTTAATATTTGAAAAGAGCGGTAAGGTTCAGAAGATATTGCATAGCATCAAGTACAATGGAAATAAGCGCTTAGCTTTTAGGGTAGGACAATGGTACGGAGAGAAATTAAAAGAGTACAATGTTTTTGTGATGGCCGATTGTATTGTTCCTGTTCCACTTCATCCAAAAAAGCAAAAACAAAGAGGGTTTAATCAGAGTGAAGAATTTGCAAAGGGATTAAGCGATAGTTTGCATATTCCTGTAGTGAATGATAATCTGATAAGAGTGGAGTTCACAAGCACGCAAACAAAAAAGAGTAAAGCAGAGCGTTGGGAAAACGTGAAAGATAAATTTGAGTTAATGTATCCCGAACGGTTGGAGAGCAAAACAATTTTATTGGTGGATGATGTGATTACTACCGGCGCAACATTGGATGCCTGTTATCAGGCTTTAAATTCAGCAAAGGAGATTAAATTAAGTGTAATTAGTTTGGCCTATGCTAAGAAAGATTAAAGAAGTTCGCAAGAATGTTTTTATATTTAAAAAGTGTATTGTACTAAATTAATACGACAATTATGTTTCGCGCTGATTTTAATTTCAGCGAATGTTTTTAACGCGCAGGATTTCGACTCTTCCTTGGTCGCAAAATTCACTTTTAATAATGGAAATTTAAATAGTGAACCCAGCAATATACGGGCTAAATTAGTGGGCGTTTCCTCAGTTAAAGATCGTTTTGGCAACGAAAATTCGGCATTTTATTTTCACGGTAATTATGGAAGTTATATTAATCTTGGCACTGACACATTACTAAAGCCAATCATTGGTTCAGTTTCATTGTGGTTTAAAATGGAGAATGTGGTAATGAGCGGACAAGGAGCTTTGTTTAACCCCATTATTTTAACCAAATCACAACCCGGTGATGATTTTTTTGAAGGCTATTCTATCAATTATGATGTTAATAGTGGACGTGTTGGAATAGCCACTACTTTTTCAGAGTTAAATCAGGTTTCTTTACGAAGCACTGAATCTGTGGAGCTAGGGAAGTGGTATCATGTAGTATTAACATACGATAATCGTTTTTTGAATTTGTATATCAATGGAGAGATTGATACAAAAATGAAAAAGGGTTTTACTAGCCGGTTTTTAAGAACCGACTCGGTGATGTTGGGGAATTCGGCTAACAGAAAAAACGATCGCTTTTTCAACGGAATTATTGATGATGTTGCGATTTACAATAAGGTGTTAAGTGAAGATGAGGTTAAAAAATTATATCGTGAACCAAATCCAAATCGTTATGTTGTCTTAGGCCAGGTGATATTGGTAGTGATTTCAGTAATTGCTGTTGTAATATTAATAGTTTGGTTATCTGTTCGGCGTTATAAGAAGATAGTTGCACGTAGACAGATACAAGAGGAATTGGAGAATAGAATGCTGGAATTAGAAACAAAAGCTATCCGCACTCAAATGAATCCTCATTTTATTTTTAACTCGTTAAATACTCTGCACCGTTTTATTCTTGAGTCTGATTTGGAACATGCTGAGAAATATCTTACCAAATTCTCTAAACTCTTACGGAAATTGATGGAGTCCAGTACTACGGATAAAATTGTGCTGGCGGAAGAAATCGACATATTGAAGGGCTATTTGGAAATTGAAAAAATGAGATTTGCACATTCATTTGAATTCGAAATAAAATGCGATGTGAATGAAATAAATGAAGTATATATACCGTTTATGCTTATACAACCTTTTGTGGAAAATGCTATTTGGCATGGATTAATTCCGAAAGAAGGCAATCGAATGATTAGCATTAGATTTACAAAAGAAGATGAGAAGAAAATACTGTGCGTAGTAGATGATAATGGTGTTGGCCGTGAAGAAGCAAAAAAGCGCAAAGACCCTTTAAAGAAAAAGTCTTTGGCTATTGATTTTATAAAACAAAGATTGGAGCTCTTGAGTCAGATAAAGGGGATAAAATGTGGATTTACTATCACGGATAAAAAAGATACAAATCAAAACAACATTGGCACAAAAGTTGAGATACTAATACCGATACTGAACTAATATGTTACACGCACTCATTATTGATGACGAAGAAAATGGCGTCATCAGCCTCGAACTGATACTTAAGAAATATGCTCCAGAAATTAAATTGGTAGCAAAAACAACCAGCGCCCTTAAAGGCGTAGAACTCATTAACACATATCGTCCGGATATAGTTTTTCTCGACATCAATATGCCCAACTTAAACGGCTTTGAGTTATTGGAAAAAATCGAGTACCGTAAATTCCACTTAATATTTACAACGGCCCATGAAGAATATGCTCTAAAAGCAATTAAACAAAATGCTTTGGATTATTTACTCAAACCCATTGACGGTGATGATTTAAAAAAGGCCATTGAGAAAGTAAAAAAGAATCTGGAGGAAGATAATTCGGTAGCAAAGGCCTTAGCGTTTTTACACACCTTGCGAGATAAAGACGAAATAAAAATTAGTGTACCCGGAAAAGATGGCATTGTGATTGTACAGGCCAATGAAGTCATGTATATAGAAGCCAGCTCCAATCATTCGGTTGTTGTTTTAAAGAATGGCGAAAAGCATCAGGTTAACAAATCGTTAAAGGAATATGAAACTCAGATTTGTTTGGAGGGCACAAAATTCATCCGCATACATAATTCGTTCATCATTAACGTGAATCATGTTACACGTTATTTGCCGGAAGATGGAGGTTATGCCGTGGTGGGTGGTGAGAAAACAGTGCCTATTTCGAAGATTAAAAAAGATGAATTTTTAAAGATGATCAATTTTGGCATGCGTTGATTGAACTAACGGTTAGCACACCTACGACAATAAATTTAAGAAAAGGGCGGTACATTTTTACCGCCCTTTTTATTTCCACATCCAAAAACCGACCACTTATAAAGCCAAAGCTATTTTCCACATCGAAACTGTTTAGTAAAATCTAAATTGGGTTTAGATTTGCTTCAAACATTTTAAAACAACACAACATGAAAAAACAAATTATCACAGCTAGTTTATTGACAATTAGTTATTTGGGATTTGGGCAGACACCATGGACCACAAATGGAACTAATATTTATAATGCAAATACAGGAAACGTTAAAATAGGTGGCGCAGCTTTACCAAAACAAAAATTGGATGTAGGCGGTAATATTGCCTTGTCAAATCAAGGACAGTTGGTTTATGATAATTGGTTTGGTGACATAAATTGGGGTAGTGGTGGTTCGGGTGATTTAAGATTTAATGTAATGAATTTTCAAGGTAATCTTTCACAAGGAACGGTAAATCGTATGACCTTGCAAGGTCAAACAGGAAATTTGGGAATTGGAACAATTGCACCAACTGAAAAATTACATGTAGTAGGTTCAATTCAGGTTGATGGCGCTACGGGAAATGGAGGAGTTAGGATTTTCAAAGATGGTAATGACCAAATTACTAGTCATTTGTACTTGTCTAATACAGCACCTTTAACACAAAACATACGTGCATTTAATTTTCAATTAAACACGGATGGATCAGCATTAACATTATGGAATTTTGCCGGATCCGCTTGGTCTAAAAAATTTGAATTTACAGCTAATGGAAGTTTAGGAATAGGAACAAATGGCCCACAAGCATATTTACATATTTCTACTCCCGGAGCTGGGCATGGATTGTTAATTGAGCATAATCAAACTGATCCAGGATATGGAGCAAAAATCAGAAT
>CAYQDP010000014.1:0-16202 GCA_964416235.1 uncultured Flavobacteriaceae bacterium
AAAAACATGGTTCCTTTTGATGATAAATCTCCATTCGTTACTTCAGGAATTCGTATTGGCACACCGGCTATTACAAGTAGAGGCCTAAAAGAAAAAGATTGTTTGAAGGTTGTAGAATTATTAGATGCTGCATTAATGAACAAAGCCAATGAAAAAGAATTAGCTAAAATCAGAAAGAAGGTAAATACAATGATGAGTAAATACCCTTTGTTTAAAGATTAAACTCAAAAAATAAAAAAGCCCTTAAAAAAGGGCTTTTTTATTTTAAGTCAATTGTTTTGAGCCAAGTAAGCGCCTCCTCTTTTGTTGAAAAAACTCGACTTGGAGACTTTGGCTTATTTAAATTAATAAAAAACTTAACCATTAGTGTAACAGGCAAACTATTAGAAATAAATGCAACAGCTCTTCTAAGTTTACAATATTCTTCACTCGCAAATAACTCCTTGGCCTCGGAACTATAAGTATGATATGATGTTATTCCATTCATCAATAAACAAAATGGTTTACCATCTGTTAATTTCAAATTTGCATCTCGCATTTCAATTGCATCGCTTAACTCAATATGCTCCCCTTCTATTCCTTCAATCATTATTATACCAGCAGCTATAAGTGTGTGCGTTGTTTTTTTTAGTTCTATGGATTCGTAGGTAAGCAAGTTCAAATGATTAATGAGATTAATATTTTATTGTGGCGCAAAGTTAGTAAATTTGATATTATTCCATTAATTGTATTTGAAAAACCTGATTATCATATTAAGTGTTCTAACATCTGTAACATGTTTTTCACAACGGCTTCAGGATACAAGCAGAAATGTCAATTTTTTAGCGCTTCCCGTTATTTTCAGAACACCTGAAACAGGTTGGGCTTATGGCGCTACCGGATCTGTCGCCTTTAAAACTACACACAGAAATGATACTCTTACTCGCACTTCTGTAATTCAGGCAACAGGCATTTGGACAGAACGCGGACAAAACTTGCAAGGCTTAGATGCTACTATTTATTTTCCGAAAGAAAAATATATACTCTATTTCCAATCGTCTCACACTTATTTCCCTGAGAATTTTTGGGGCATTGGTACCAAAACCCAAAACAATTGGGCAGAACGTTATGTTTATGAGCAATTTCAAATTTCTCCACACATAAAAAAGAAAGTCTATAAACGATTATTTATTGGATTACTGGCAGATTATCAAAATGTATTTAAAGTTTCTTATTTGCCTGGGGGAGTTTTCGATAGCGCAAAAGTATCAGGTAAATCACCCTATCAAATTGCAGGAGCAGGATTGAGTTTAAGCTATGATACGCGCAATAAAGCTTTTTGGCCAACGAAAGGTTTTTTTGTTCAAAGTACTTTTACCGGTTATAATAAATCGATAGGTTCCTCCTATGATTTTACAAAATGGATTGTGGATGTTCGTGTTTATCAACATCTCTTTTGGAAACACATTTTAGCGGTGCAGTTTTATAATTACTCAACATTTGGTAATACACCCGTAAGAAACTATGCTGCTATTGGCGGACAGGATAATTTACGTGGTTTTTACAGAGGGAGATTCAGAGACAAAAATGCTGCTACCTTAATTGCAGAATTTCGCGCACCGATTATTTGGAAACTAGGGGTGTGCTTGTTTGGCGGTTTAGGGAATGTGTACAGTACTCAAAATCCATTTGTAAAAAACACTTTACTGTATAGTTTTGGCGGCGGACTTCGATTAACAATTCTGGAAAGGGATAAATTAAATTTAAGAATTGATTACGGTTATCACGACAAATATAATAACGGATTTTACGTTACAATTGGAGAAAGTTTCTAATCACTTACTTGTATAACATCTTCATCATCTTCTCATCCCGTCGGTAAATATCGATGTACATATGCAAACCCGTCGAATCATCTGCCCGAACAGTGTAATATTTCACGAAAATAGGAACAGGTTTTTTAATGCTTATCTGCCTTTGTGTGGTAGTTAAAAAGTAATCCATTAATGTATCATATGGTAATTTCAACGTGTCGTCACGAATTAAAAACTTAGCAGTTTCAACAAATTTTTCTAATCGTATGCAACCATGACTTTGATAGCGATAAAAAGTTTTAAAATATTTCTTGCTGTTGGTATCATGCATGTATATGCCATACTTGTTATGAAAATTAAACTTACAAATTCCTAAACTATTATCTCCACCAATACGTTGTCTGAATTTGAATGGCATATAATCCTTGTTATACTTTTTCCATTTCATTTTGGAGATATCCATCACTCTTCCCTTATAATCCACACACTCAAAACCCTTTCTACGCAAATAACTTGTATCTCGTTGAACCATTGGTAAAATCTCTTTCCAGGCAATGCTGTAAGGAACATTCCAATAAGGATAAATTAACATGTAATTGATTTTACTTTTTACCGCATGCGGAGTTGGCGTTTCCGGCTTTCCTACGACAACATTAGAAAAAAGCACTAGCGTATCTCTCTTTTCTTTTTTGTCGTATTCCCAAATATGCAAATCAGCACTAGGAATATTCACCCAAAAATATTTTTTTGGAAACTCACGCGGCTCCCATCTCCATCTCTCCAACGCCATTTCCATCTGACGGATAATTTTCTCTTTATCATATCCCAATGCTTGCCGCGTGTATTTGCCTAATTTACCATCAGGCTCCAAATTAAATTTAGGCTGAAACTTTTTTACCGCTCTGGCAATCTTCACGCTGTCATTTCCTTTAACCAAACTGTCATATTCACCGGTTATCATTAGTCTTCGCTTAAGCTGTTGATATAACAAAGCTGTATCTTTTACATTCACAAACGAAATAGAATCCCATTGCAAACTATCATTCTCCAAAATAAATTTCTTTAATTCGAGTTTCAAAAACTTATAACCTTCGTGCTGCGGTTCTAAGGAATCAAAGGCAGCGCGAATGCTTCCCGTATGCAAACCGTGATTAATTATCTCCACCCAATTACTGTCCAGTTTTTTTGGATTCCACTCTAACAATAAACTATCAGGATAAAACCTCCCTTTATTTAAATGTGCTCCAAATTTATAACAGGCATCCATCATTAAAATTTCTGCCCGCGCAATTGCAAAAGCATCATAAACACTGTCGCTTAGATTAAACCATGTCTCACTTAGTTCTTTAATTTCAGAATAATGATAATCATTTGGTATTAATCCGTAATATCGCGCATCTTTGAGAATGTTTAACAAAGTATCAGCTAACGCTGTCCACTTTGCTTTTTGCGTAAAGTAAGGTGCAGATTTTTCAAACTGAGGCAAAATATACTCGATGGTCCTGATGGTGTCATCCAAAAGAGCGAGTGTACTATAATTAATGCGCTTGGTTAGTAATGAAAAAATTTCCTTCTTTACAGAAACATCAACATCTTGAACAACCTTAACTTTAACCACCTTCTTCTCCACAACCTTTTCCTCTTCGCAGGAAATTGCAAATAACAAAATGGATATAAATAAAAAAGTTTGGTTAAGAAATCGCATACGAAATTCTTAACCAAACTTACAAAAATAATTCCTGTCTGTATGTTAAATTCTAGTAATCCAAATTACCGTATTCCAATTTTACTTTCTTTATACGTAAAATTATACGACAAATTAAAATGAAGAAAGGAACATACATCATCACAACCGGTAAATCGAAATGATTTAAAATAATAACTGCTTTTCGCTTTAATCGTTCAGCCATTAAATACATTGCCGGTACTACAACTAAAGTAATTACAGTTGCAAATGCTAAACCAAATATCATTGTCCATGACAATGGCCCCCAGAATGTAACGTTATCACCACCAAAATAAATATTAGGACTAAAGCTGGTGAATAAGCCCTCAAAATCGATGTTCAATCCAACCGCTAAAGGAATCAATCCTAAAATGGCAGCAGTTGCGGTTAAGATTACCGGAGTCATACGTGTACGGCCCGCTTCAACAGTAGCTTCCCATAAACTTACACCTTTTGCGCGCTCCATCTCGGCAAACTCCACGAGTAAGATACCGTTACGTACAGCAATACCACCGAGAGCAATAATACCCACACCTGTCATTACAATACTCATATCCATTTTGAAAATAGCAGTACCTAATAACACACCTATGATACTAAAGAAAATTTCAGTCATGATAATAACCGGTTTACCAAAGGCATTGAATTGCATTACTAAAATCAACAACATCAATCCAAATGATATTCCTAAAGCGCCTAATAAGAATGAACCTGTTTCCTTTTGTTCTTCTTGCTCACCTGTAAATGCTACTTCAACATTACCTGTAGGATTATACATTGCAGCGGCACGTTGTACTTTAGCCACAACCTCATTAGCATTATATCCTTGTTTCACATCAGATGCCAATGTAATCACACGCTTGAAGTTTTTACGCTTAATTCCGCCGTAGGTTTGAGCATAACGGATATCACACACCGACGATAAAGGAATGCTACGCAACATACCTCCCATATTCATATCGCGGAAAGTAATTTTTAAATTTTTAATTGTCTCAATATCTATACGCTGATCATGCTTATAACGCAATTGCACGGGATATTCATCATCCGCATCTCTGAACTTTGTTGCTTCTGCGCCAAACACAGCCCCGCGAATTTCCATTGCAATTTGACCGGTCATAATTCCTTCGCGGTTTGCGCGCTCACGATCGATATCAAATACAATTTCCGGCTTGTTATCTTCGATATCCTTCTTCAATTCCATTACACCTTCAATTTTCTTCTCATCTAAGAAACGCTTGAGATGATTTGCGGTAGAAATTAAATCTTCTAACTTATCACCACGAATTTCAATATTGATAGGCTTAGAAGTTGGAGGGCCTGATTGTTCTTTATTAGCAGAAATATCAGCACCCGGAATATTCCATTTCATATTCTGAATCGCCTCCAGATATTTAGAAGTTGATTCGCCATTTCGTAAACCGAAACGAACAAAGTTAATAGCAATCTTTCCACGGTTAGGGTATGCATTTTGATCTTGGTCCTGCGGGTCAGTAACACCAATTGTAACATTAGTAATTATTGACTCTACAACAGGGTTGTCCTTTCCTAAAATGGAGTCCACTTTTGCTTCTACTTTTCGCATTACCGCATTGGTGTAAACTGGGTCGGTACCAACAGGTAATTTAACGTAAACAAAAACATTGTTAGGATCACCTTGAGGGAAGAACACCACTTTTGGTTGACGTGCTGCAAATAACATAATTGCTAACACGAAACTTGCTAACACAATTACAACCGGACGATAAGGCTTTGCTAAATTCCAATGTAAGAATTTTGTATACGCACGTTGAAAGGCAGGCCATGTTTTATTTTGCCAAGCATTAATAACCTTGTACAAAATTAAACGATGCGTTACCATAAATAATCCTAAGAAAATAACTAAGTTACCAATGGCAGGATGATTATTAATGTGCGCGATGATTGCTACTACTGCGTAAACTATTATCAATCGCCATCCCTTCTTCGAAATTTTCCCAAATTCCTTTTCTTCTTCATGATGAGGCTTCATGAAATCCACAGCAAAAACAGGATTAATAATATAAGCCACAAATAAAGAAGCCAGTAATGAAATGATAAGGGTAATAGGCATAAAGAACATGAATTTACCAATGATGCCTTTCCAAAATGCCAATGGGATAAATGGTGCCAATGTTGTTAGCGTTCCCGATAATACAGGAAGGAATACTTCACCTGCCGCCATTTTTGCCGCTGTTTTAATGTCGCGTTTACCATTTTCGAATAAACGATGTGTGTTTTCAATAACCACTATCGCATCATCCACCACAATTCCTAATGCTAAAAGGAATGCGAATAACACAATCATGTTCATGGTAAAACCAATTCCGGGCATTATCATAAATGCAATGAACATTGAAAGCGGCACAGAGAGCGCAACAAACAATGCGTTAGTTACACCCATGAAGAACATTAAAATGAAGGTTACTAAAATAAACCCAATGATTATAGTATTAATTAAATCATGTAAAGTAACTTCTGTTTTGTCTGACTGATCGCCTGTTATTGAAATTTCCAATCCGTTTGGAAATTCCTTTTCTTTCATGTCTTTAATGATTTCACGAATTTTTTCTGAAGCTTCAATCAAGTTTTCACCCGGACGTTTAATAACGTTTAATGTAATAACGTTTTTTCCCTTACTGCTTGAAAAACTTTCTTGTTCTTTAAATGAATCCACTACTTCAGCAAAATCTTTTAAATATGCTTTGGCGCCACTTTGAGAAGTAATTACAATGTTTTTTAATTCTTCAACTTCTTTAAATTCATTTTTGATACTTAAGGTTCTCTTCATGCCATCCATTGGCACGCTTCCCAAAGTAATCGATAAGTTTTCAGAGCCGAGTGCGCGTTGAATATCTCCAAGTGTAAGCTGAGAGGCCTGCATCTTGTACATATCTAAATTAATCTGGATTTCACGTTCCAAATCACCAACCATCTTAGCTTCATTGATTTCACGAAGACCTTCGATACGATCTTGTAAATCTTCCGCATACTGTTTTAACTTCTTTAAATCATAAGCACCGGCGATATTAATGTACATGATAGGAATTTCAGAGAATGCAATCTCCTTAATCATTGGTTCACGAGTTAATGTTTGCGGTAAATCGGTGCGCGCCTCATCAACTGCATCTTTCACTTTTTGCTTTGCTTTATCAGGATTAACATCCGTATTAAACTCTACCACTACTACTGATACATCCTGTAAAGAAGTACTTGTAACCTTCTTGATGCCGGAAACCGATTTCAGTTTCTTTTCAATTGGTTTAGTAATTGTATTTTCGATGTTAGTTGGTGAGTTACCTGCATTAACCGTATTCACGAAAATAGTTGGCACAGTAATATCAGGAAAACTCTCCTTTGGTAAACCGATGTAAGACATCACACCAACTATTGAAATAATGATGGTGAGAATGTAAACGGTTATTTTATTATCGATGGCCCAACTGGAAGGACCAAACTCTTTAAACTTTTCTTTCATAATAATTTTATTATAGATAGTTGCTAATTATTTATTATAAACAACTTTATCGCCTTCGTTTACATTTTCAAATCCAAGCGTTACTAATAAGTCTCCTGCTGTTAAACCTTCCTTCACTTCAACTCTTCCGTTATATTCGCGACCGGTTTTAATTACTGATTTAACTGCCTTATCATCTTTAACCAGGTAAACATACTTCTCACCTGTAGTTGAATTTTGAATAACGCGAACAGGAATAACAACCACAGGTTGTGCTGATACATAATCATTAATTTTTAAACGCGTTACCATATTTGGATGATATTCTTTTTTGTTATCAAGTAAAACCTCGGCAGTGAATGTACGCGACATAGGATTAATAGCACGTGATGCGTAATTTACTTTAGATTCTACAGAATCGTTTAAGTCAGGGAAATAAACTTTTGCAATATCATTCTTCTTTACTCTTCCTGCATACGATTCAGCTAACTCAGCTTTTACCTTTAAGTTTGCGAAATTAATTACACGAATAGCAGGAATACCAGGAGCAATTGCATTACCAACTTTAATATCTACCGCATCAACAGTTCCATCGATAGGAGAAATAATTTTTGACATACGTAATTGCTCCTGCAATGTTGCCATTTTTTTCTCTAAACTTTCTTTATTAGTCTTCGCTTGCAAATACTGAACTTCAGTTCCGATTTTTTGTTCCCAAAGATTTTTTTGCTTTTCATACAATTGATTTACTAAATCAACATTAGTTTGCAAATCAGAAATGCTTTGTTGAATAGCACGGCTATCTGTTTCGGCTAAAACCTGTCCTTTAGAAACTTCATCACCAACTTTCACATTGATTTTTGTTACCGTACCCGGCATTTCGCTTGACAAAGACACGTTTTCGTCTGCATCAACTTTGCCTTGTACATCAATGTAAGTTGAAAACAGCTCAGGACTAACCGTAAGAACTTCTACTAAATTGGCTTTTACTTCAACTGAATCGCCCATTTCCTTTTTGATTTCGGCTTCCAACGATTCAATTTGCTTTGTCAGTTTCTCATGTTCTGATTTAAGAGTCTCTAATTGTGCTTTCTTATCCGGCTGAGAACAAGAAGCAATCAGCGCAGTGATTGCCATTAATACAACAACTTTTTTCATTTTTATAGATTTTATATTTATTATCGTTTTTTTCATATGTAGATATTTTGTTTCTAAGGAAACATGGTTATTTCATAATTATTTTAGTTTACAACTTCACCATCATGAAGTCGAATTATTCTATCAGTTTTATTTGCGAAATTGTTATCGTGTGTTACTATCAAAATCGTTTGTTGGTATTTTTCTTTAAGTTCCTTTAATATCTCAAAAACTATATCCGCATTTTTTGAATCCAGATTTCCGGTTGGCTCATCACCGAAAATAATTTTTGGTTCATTAATTAAGGCTCTGGCAATAGCTGCCCGTTGTTGTTGTCCACCCGAAAGTTTATTTGCTCTCTTTAAAGCCTGATCCTCCAAACCCAACATACGCAGCTTACTCATCGCGTTCTCTTCAATTTGCTTTTGCTCCAACTTTGCGAGTTTAAGTGCAGGCAACATTACATTTTCCAAAACTGTAAACTCAGGTAATAAATAATGAAACTGAAAAACGAATCCAATTTTCTCATTTCTTATTTCCGCCAAATCGTTTTTGCTTTTTAAACTTAAATCTTCGCCATCTAAAAACAAATGCCCTTTGTATTGTGTATCTAAAGTGCTTAACACATACAACAACGTTGACTTACCGCTGCCCGATGAACCCATAATAGAAGCGAATTGCCCTTTCGGAATCTGCAAATCAACATTCTTCAACGCCTGAAATTCCACAGGATCGTAAAAGAATTTTGATAATTGTTTTGTTTCCAAAATAGCGTTCATTACTTACTTCTTATTATATCAACAGGGTCAATTTTACTCGCTTTACGTGCCGGCATATAACCTGCAACTGCAGTAACAATCATTCCAAACACAAAAGCGAAAGCGAAAAAATAGGGCGACTGATTAAATTGTAAATGCTCCATGGCTACAAATCCTTTTACGTTCATTCGTATGCTACCCACAATTTCCTGTAATGTAAAACCAAGAAGTAAACCCAATATCCCTCCAAAAAAACCGATGATTAACGACTCCGATAAAAAGATAGTTCTGATATCACGGTCTTTGTAACCTATGGCTTTTAGTATGGCAATATCCTGCATCTTTTCATAAATAATCATCATCAAAATATTAAAGATGCCGAAACCTGATACAACAAGTATGGAAAGAATAACCAAAACAGTAATCATATTCTGAATTTTAAATACGCCAAAAATATTTGCGTTTGCATCCTTCCAGTTTTGTGCCGGATAACCATAACGATTTGTGAACTCCTTAGAAAGTTGTTCAGCCTTATCAATGTTCTTAAGTTTAATATTAATGTCGGTAAGATAGGAACCATCCACCTGTAATAACTGTTGTGCACTTCTCAAATTCACGAATGCTCGTGTTTTATCAACCTCAACAATTCCTGACCGATGTATGCCAACTACTTTCAAAATTAATTCAACACCTTTAGGAGAAACAACAGTAACGTTGTCACCCAATTTAGCCCCTAACAATTCAGCTAAACCAATTCCTAGAATTAAACCATTCGGGGTATTTTGCAAATTGAGAATATTTCCTTCTACAGTATTCTCAGAAAGATCAAATAACAAATTCTCCTTTTCAATATTAACTCCCGAAACTCTTCCGGAAGATTGTGCAATACCTAAACGGAAAATAGCTTGCGAACCCAAGAATGGCGATACACCTGCTATCTCAGGATGTTGTTCAAGTTGTTTAATAATTTGATAACCGTTCTTAACTTTTGGTTGCTCATCCTTTACTTTTTGATTGCGGATAACAATCCACTCACTTTCTTTTTTGCCTGCATTTTCTAATATACTGTGACGATTTTTATCCGGTTCGTTATAAATACGAATGTTTGCAGTAGTATTTATTGTTTGTTCAATAAAAACTGTTTGGAAGCCTGACATTAAGCCTGCCTGAAAAATAAAAATTGCAATGCCAAATGTTACACCAAGCATAGCAACAATGGTTTGTCGTTTTTTAGACAACAAATGAATCAATGCTATTTTAATATTTGGCGATTTCGCTTTCATTTATTCTACCGGATTTTCAAGAATGTCGTTTTCAGATAAACCCTCTAATACCTCTACATATTCTAAATCTTCAATTCCCTTTTTAATAACCATAGACTCTTCCTTACCCTTTACTTTTACTTTATTAAAATCAAAAACGTATTCACGCGGAATAACTAAAATATTACTGCGCTTCTCGATGATGATATTCGCCTCAACCGACATACCACAATAAACAAGTTGACTTTGACCAAAAGAAATAGAAGCTAAAACTTTTGCGGTTTTATTTATGGGATTAATGCTTAAATAGTTTTCCAACACTTCACCGTCAAATTTTTCATTATTCTTAAACGCATCCGCTTCATAAACTATCTTTTGACCTTTCTTTACTAATTCAACATCTGTTTCATCAATATTTAATTCTACTTCAAACCCATCAGTCATCCCAATTTCCATCAGCATTCGTTGCTGACTAACCAGCTCACCAACCTTTACATCTACATTAAAAATTTTTCCGCTTTGCTCGGCAATGATTACAAAATCATTTTTTGATGATAATTGCGTTTCATAATTAATTCGGGCGTTTTGAGCATCTACATTGGCTTTATCCGCAATATTATTTAATGCATCGGAAGCTTTGTGATAATTTGCCTTTGATATTTCATATTGAACTTTAGCCTGATCGAACTGCAACTGGGTTGTAGCATTTTCCTTTAACAATTGCGAATAACGTATATAATTCAGGGAGTCAAGTTTAAGTTTTGTAGCTGCTGCGGTTAAATCATTTTGATACATATTAATGTAATCAGAATTACTTCCCGCATTTTTTTGCGCAAGGTTCATTAAGTTTTTTGCCGACTCGGCTGCGAAGTTAGCTTGATCGTTTCTAATCGAAATTAATGTATCGCCCTTTTTAATTAGGTCACCGGGCTTAACATAAATTGTCTTCACATAACCCGGATATTTCGCTTGCAATTTATAATAACCAACAGGGAAGATTTTTCCGGAAGCATAAACAGCCTGAACCAAATCCTTTTTAATCGGACTTATGGTTTTACTTTTACTGCCGCAAGATGCGAGTAAAAAGGTTGCAGCAATTATTCCTATGTTAGTTATTAATTTCATTTGGCCAGTGTTTTAATTAAACAATGAGTGCCTTATTTAATATTCCCGAGTGCCTTATCTAAATCCGCTTTTGCAATAATTAAATCATAAACAGCATTGAGATAATTTGTTTCCGCTTCTTTTAAGGATGTTTCTGCAGTTACTACTTCGAGATTAGAACCAACACCGGCTTCATATTTTTTCTTTGCAGTATCAAAAATGGAAGTTGCTAATTCGCGGTTTTTCTTTTGCGTTAACAGTGAAGCGAATGCGTTTTTATAAGAGATAGATGCAATATTCACTTCCAATTCTATAGCCGACTTTAAATTCATTAATGAATTATTCGTTTTAGCTAAGTTAACTTGTGCTTGCTTTACTCTGTAGTAGCGTTGTCCACCGCTGAATATCGGAACATTCATAGTTACACCAAACAAACCTATTGGATACCATTTTTGATCGAAGTCAAAAAAATCAAATTTAGAACGTTGCGCTTGTTGTATATAAGATGCATATGCAGCCAATGTTGGAAGGTATTGCAATTTGTAGCGTTTTAATTCCAATTTGTTTAATGCTTCCTGACTTTGTAACAAAGCATATTCCTGACGAGCTTCGTAATTTACTTTAGAATCGCTTAACAATTCTATGTCTTGTAATTGATCAGCTTTAATTTCATCGGTTAAATGAATGGGTTGTTTTAAATCATAACCCATTTGAAATTTTAATAAAGTTTCAGATACACCTACCAACCGTTCGATTTTTTCCTTTTCAATCGTTAGATTATTATAAGCAAGTTCTAAACGGTCAACATCAATTTTCTCTACAAAACCATTTTGATTCAAAGCTTTTGTATCATCAAATAATTTTTTTAATCGTACAATGTTCGCGTCTAATGTTTTTAAACGCTCGCGATTAATCAAACTAGTATAGTATGCTTTTGTAATCGTAACAATAGTTTCAACTTTTGTTCTTGATAAATTTTTCTCCGATAAAACTTTTAATTCCTTCGCTGCCTTTAATCCAACAATATAATCACTGCTAAATAACAACTGTGAAATTGTACCGCCGGCTTGCATATTATACTGCACACCAAATTTTACGGGAATAAAAGTTCCGGGAGGCGCGCCGAAAAACTGACCCGGTAATAAAGAGGTTGGTAACTCAAAATAGTCTTTGTAATCAACGCTACCGCTAATTTGCGGCAAACCTATACCGGTAATTTCTTTGCGTTTATACTCATTCATTTTTACATCCAGTTCGGCATTTAAATAATTCGCATTATGCTTAATGGCATAATCGATAGCCGCTTGCAATGAAAAATCGGCGGGTTGTGCTGTTTGTGAATTGGCACTAAAAGCCATCACGAAAACCGCGAGAGTTGTTTTTATTTTATTAAACATGCTATTCATAAATATTATTCGTCTTCGTTTATTTCTTTATACTTATTGATGAGTTTATGTCCTTTAATAGTGCATATTCCATATAAAAAATGCTCGGCCAAAGCCAATTGAACATCAATGATTTTAAATTTATCCGGCGCGAAAGCTTCAGGATTGAAAGCCAACTCTACTTCTTCCATACGGAGTCTAGCCATTATTTTTACGTTTACATCTTTGCGCACATAACCATCCTTAATTCCCTTTTCCAACGATTGCTCTACCATTTTTTGTACAAAATCCATCTTGAAGTTTTTCATCAGCTTCCAGGTACTTGGATAATGCTTTTGCAAATCATAAAATACTAAAGGATTAATTTTACCGATGATGTCTGCCATCCTCTTCATTAAAGCAAAAACTTGCTCAACAACATTATCTGCCTCGCGATTGATTTTTTCGAACTCACATTCATGTTGCTTAATATCAGCATGCATTAACTTGTGTATAATTTCATCTTTCTCCTTATAATAGAGATAAATTGTTTTTTTTGACATACCTAAATGCTTAGCTATATCATCCATGGTGATGCCGCGAATGCCATACTTAAAAAAGAGTTCGGCTGAACCATGCAATATTTTTTCTTCAGGAGTCATTTTGATAATCGGGTACAAAACTATGGAAACTATTTTCGTCTTGCAAGTTTCTTGAACAAAAAGATATTTTTCGGATATTTGAGGGAATGGCAGAACAGAAAAATAGCCGCTGGAAGATTTTTACCGATCAGTTAAAAAACAAGTATCGCCTTGTAATACTGAATGATACAACCTTTGGAGAGAAGTTTTCGCTCCGACTTTCACCGCTTGGTTTGATTATTGCAATCAGTGCCGTTACCATTATTATGACCACTTTAGTCATTAGTTTGGTGGCTTTTACCTCTTTAAGAGAGTACATTCCGGGCTATGGCGATGTGGCTGAACGCAAAACTTTGTTAAATCTTAGTGTAAAGGCCGACTCTATCGAGCAATCTGTTGCTGCCCGCGAGTGGTATATAAAAAACCTGGTGAATGTTTTGGAAGGCAAAACCGAAGGTAAAACCGAAAAACCTTTAAAGGATACCAGTGGAAAATATCAGAAAGTAAATACAAAGCCTAGTGAAAGTGACGTGCAATTTAGAAAAGATGTAGAAAACGAACCCGCATCTTTACAGTTTGCAGGAACTACAGTTAAAAAAAACGCAATGGCTCAATATTTATTTTTCTGTCCGGTGAAAGGCATTATTACAACTTCATTTAATGCCGCAGAAGAACATTACGGTATAGATGTAGTGGCAAAAAAAGACGAACTCATTAAATCTACTCTCGACGGAACGGTAATTTATGTAGGCTTTACTCCCGCCGACGGACATATCATTCATATACAACACGACAATAATTTAGTGAGTATTTATAAGCATAATTCTGAAGTTTTAAAAAAGATGGGAGAGCGTGTTCAATCCGGAGAGCCTATTGCGGTGATTGGAAATTCAGGGGAAACAAGTA
This sequence comes from uncultured Flavobacteriaceae bacterium, assembly GCA_964416235.1. GTDB lineage: Bacteria > Bacteroidota > Bacteroidia > B-17B0 > Aurantibacillaceae > JAHEYG01. Next base: position 14,167 of record CAYQDP010000014.1, read on the forward strand.
AAGGACCGCATCTTCATTTCGAATTATGGCATAACGGTTTGCCCATTAACCCCGAGGAGTTTATTGTGTTTTAGGAACGAAAACTTATTGAACATTTTTCATTTTTTGTTACATGTTTATTATTTCAACACTAAACATATAACACTTAACAAGAAATGATTAAGTGCAAATAAAAATCTCGAAATTCTCCTTGGTGAGTTTTGGTCTCTTCTTGATTTAGTAGCTGAAAAGCATTTACAATAATCCCTTCTTTTTCTTCCAGGCTTCGAAGTAAGGCGGATTGGTGATGTACAACTCTTTTGTAACAGGATTCATAAATACTTGAGTGGTTTGTCCTTCACAAGCCAAATAACCATGTTTCGCACTGTAAATTTTAAAATCGAAAATTATTTTAGCGGCGGGAGAATTGATAAATGTAGTTTCAATAACTGCTGAATCACCATACTCTAATGGTCGTTTGTATTGAGCTTGCACATCTACAATTGGAACAGCTAAACCATCCGCATCATAAACATCCAGATAAGTTAATCCATGCTCTCTCCCAAATGCTTCTCTTCCATCTTCAAAAAATTTAATGTAATGTCCATGCCACACCACACGCAAAGAATCAACTTCACTGAAACGAATCGGAACTTCTGTTTTATTAGTAAACATTATTGATTTTGATCAATCACCTTAGGCACTTTGAAATAATCGGAGTCGCGCTTCGGTGCATTCTTTAAAGCTTCCTCTTGAGTCAATGTTACTTTCACGTCATCTTCACGCAACACGTTTTTTTCATCGGTCATGTAAATTAATGGCTCTACCTTATCTGTATCCAACTCGTTTAATTTGTCAACGAAAGCTAACATACGATTCATGTCGTTTAAAATTTCGCCCTTCGCTTCATCGTTAAATTCCAAACGAGCTAAGTGCGCGATTTCATCCACCATTTTAATATCAATCTTCTGTGCCATAATATTTATCCAATTCGGTTTTTATAAATTCATGAACCTGTGTACGCAAATCTACTAAATTTTCTTCTGTCATCCCTTTAGTAGAAATGGGCGCACCTACAATTACACGGGCAATACCCGGACGTCCATTGGCTTTAAAAAAACCTCCATTCTGTAACAATTGCCAGTTATTTATGTTCACGACTGGTATAATCGGTACTTGTTTTTCTATTGCCAGTTTAAATGCGCCGTTTTTAAAATTTCGCAGTTTCCCTTCATTGGAAATCGTGCCTTCGGGGTAAATAACCATGCCAAAGCCTTGCTCAATTTTCTCGCCCGCTTGTTGCAAAGCCCTATGCGAACCTGTATTGCTTTTGCGATTAACTGGAATATCCATGTATTTAAAAAACTTTCCGAATAATGGTGCTTTTAAGAGCTCTACCTTCCCCATAAACAAAGCTGTATGTTTCATGTAAAACACGCTCAAACAAATATCGAGATATGATGTGTGATTAGACACCACAACACATTTGTGCGGCCATTTGAATTTCTTTTTATACTTGATTACAGGAATAATACCCGCAAACAGAACAATTAAAAATGCCCATACTTTTTTGAGTGCATACGCAAACCTCAACTGTTTTGTGATGAAAGCAACATAAAACAGTGGGTACAGAATTAAGAAAGGAATAGAAAAACACAATATAAACCACACTTTCCAAAGCGGCATAAGGGTGTATTGATAAAGTGTTTTCATTGATAAAATTCAAAAGGCTAAGTTACTAAATTAATGTCAATGCCGGTTTATACAGGTAAAATTGTATTTTTACAGTCAATTATGGCACGCATATTAACAGGCATACAAAGCACCAATGTTCCGCATTTAGGAAATATATTAGGTGCTATTTTACCGGCAATCGAATTAAGTAAAAATCCAAAAAATGAATCTTTATTCTTTATTGCCGATTTGCATACTTTAACCTCGGTGAAAGATCCGCAGTTTATTATTAATAGTACAAAAGCGGTTGCTGCAACCTGGTTAGCATTTGGATTTGATACTACTAAAAATATATTTTGCCGCCAGAGTCGTGTTACGGAAGA
>CAYQDP010000015.1:0-16080 GCA_964416235.1 uncultured Flavobacteriaceae bacterium
TTTGAGCAGCAATTTCTGGTTTTGAATACAACAATTCGAAATAAACTTCCTTAGGATAAAAACACACATGTGTATCTTCTAGTGTAATTGCAGAAGCTTGATAAATGTCATTACATAATAAAGCGCGGTAGCCAATATAGTTACCCGGCTTAGCTAAACGAACTATTTGCTCCTTCCCCTCCTCACTCGCCTTTGTTATTTTTACATTTCCATCATGAATGCAATATATACCGCGTGGTTCAGCACCCTCCTTAAAAATATATTGTCCCTTTTTGTATAATTGATAATGCTTCTTAGCGCTTAGTGTAGCAAGTTCATCCCCTCTAAACACTGAAAAAATGCTTTGAGAACAAGTGATGCAATTTGCGCAACTCGGGGATTGACTGTTTTTTGTTTCCATTGCTTAGAGGCTTGTAATTGGGTCAAAAGTACCTCGTTAGTGCCCTGTGGAAGCAGACATATGTTCTGTTTTTTGATGATTTTAATCATATTCTTAATTTAGCATTGTTTATTACTTTGAACTATGATTTCAATTAACGACGCTAAAATCAAACTTTTAGAAGAATCTAATAGCAGACCCAAGGGTTTAATTAGAATGAATATTGATAACGTTTTTGGTCTGGTGTTAGGTGAAGATCTTATTGCCAAATGTGACTCACCCCCATTTCATCAATCGGCCATGGACGGATACGCAATAAATACTGAAGCATTTGGTAAACTAGACAATATATGTTTAGAATCAGATGTTGAAATTAGTGCAGGCAGTGACAAAAAAATTAAGTTAAAACCTAATACCGCTGTGAGAATCTTCACAGGGGCAAAAGTTCCTTTAAATTGTAATCTTGTGATTCCACAGGAGCACGTTAATATTGACTCGAATAATAAATTACAATTTAATTCCTCAGGGTATTCAAAAGATGATAATATTCGGCATAAAGGTTCCCAGTTCAAAAAAGGCGAATTAATTCTTGAAAAAGGAAGCATTATGAACGCTGCAAAAATCGCTATTGCTGTTACTGCCGGGCATGCGCAACTTAAAGTTATAAAAACCCCAAAGGTTCGTATAATTGTTTGCGGAAATGAGCTTGCTTTACCCGGATCGAAATTAAGCGCCGGCCAAATCTATGAAAGTAATTCTGTAATGATAACCGCACTTTTAAAAGAGTATAACATTGAGATAAGCGGATCTTCCTATTCTAAGGATTCATTAAAACAATTACAAAATCAACTAAAAAAAGCCTTTCAACAATCGGATATTGTTTTGGTAAGCGGAGGGATTTCAGTTGGTAAATATGATTTAGTCCAACTTGCACTAACAAATTTGAAAACTCAAACAGTATTTTATAAAATCAAACAGAAGCCCGGCAAACCACTTTACTTTGGACGAAATAAAAACAAATTTGTATTTGGTTTACCCGGTAATCCCGCCGCTACACTTACTTGCTTGTATGAATACGTCTTGCCATTCATACAATCACTCTCATCAGTTAAGCCCGATAATATATTGCCTAAAAAAGCGAAGCTTCTGAATGATTATAAAAAGAAAGCGGGTTTAACCCATTTTTTAAAGGCTATGGTTGATGATAACGGAATTACCATTCTCCCCGATCAGGAATCTTATAAATTAACTTCATTTGCAATGGCAAATTGCTTAGCTATAATACCTGAAGATGCCAGTGAAGTTAAAAAGGGGGAATTCATAGAATATCATTTGATATGATTATAATCATTGAATATTATATACAAATAAAATATTTTTGACTAAAAATGAATATCAACGGAAGAATATGGCTTGAAACCTCTAAAGGCACTTTTGCAGGAGAAGGTAGAATTGCGCTTCTTGAAAAAATTAAACTTCACGGTTCAATTAATAAAGCCGCGAAAGAAATGAAAATGAGTTATAGGCAAGCTTGGGAGCAAATAGAATCGATGAATAAACAATACAATAAGCCGTTAGTTCACAAAGCATCAGGCGGCGTAGGCGGCGGCGGTAGCGTTTTAACGTTGGAAGGAGAAAAAGTAATTAAACTTTATAAAGAGATTAAACTTAAATTTAATGAGTTTTTAAAAACTCAGAGTAAAACATTATAAATATACATAGCGTTATTCACCTGCGCCTATAACGATGCCAAAAAAACCAAATACTCTTCATGCGTTTGTTCTTGCCGGTGGCAAAAGTACACGTATGGGCACCGATAAAGGTTTGGTATTACATTTGGGTAAACCTTTTGTTGTTAGAATTATCGAGGCCATTCAATCGCACTCCGACTCTATTACTATTATAAGTAATACATCGAATTATAATTACCTTGGGTACCCTATTCTTGAAGACCTTATTAAAAATAAAGGCCCTTTAGCGGGTATATATACAGGATTAAAACACTCCTCCTCTCAAAATAATCTTTTTGTTAGTTGTGATATACCTTTATTGAACAATGCGGTAATTAACTACTTAATATCACACGCCGATTATAGCTCAGATGCAAGCGTATTAATACACAATAATAACATCGAGCCGCTTTGTGGTATCTATAATAAAAAGATTACTGAAACCCTTAAATCACTTATCGAAGAAGATAAATTAAGTGTAATTAGTGCATTACAACACCTAAACGTTCACTACATCGATGTCAGTAATGTTGATGGTATAACACCTGACTCATTAAAAAATATTAATACAAAAACAGAATTAATTGAAATAGAAAAGCATTTAATGGGAAAAGTTAATGTTACTTTATTTGGTGTCTTAGCAGAGTTGGCAGGAAATTCAAATTTAATATTTGAAAATGTTAACAACACTAATGAGTTGAAGAATGCGCTTACATCACAATTTCCTGAATTTGCTAAGTACAATCTTCTACTCGCTAACAACAATATTTTTATCCATCAAAATACACCACTTAAAAACGGCGATTCTGTTTCTGTTATGCCGCCCTTTTCAGGAGGATAACCATGCTCACAAACGATGAAATATTAAGATATGACCGCCAATTAAAAACAAAAGCAATTGGTTTAGAGGGACAGTTACGTCTAAAACAAGCTAAAGTATTATTAATTGGTGCAGGAGGATTAGGTTGTCCGGCTTTACAGTATATGGCTGCGGCAGGTATTGGAAAGATACATATTCTGGATGGTGATATTGTAAGTGAGTCTAATTTGCAGCGCCAGTTACTTTTTACAACCAATGATGTAGGTAAATATAAAGCAGAAGTTGCGGCCGGCAAACTACAGTTTATTAATCCCTTTATTGACATTACATTTCAAAATCAATTTTTGTCTGCTACTTTAGCATTAAACCTATTTCCTAAATATAACCTCATTGTAGATTGTAGCGACAATTTTGGAACACGCTATCTCATTAATGACGTTTGCTTGCTTAACAACTTAACTGTTGTATCGGCCTCACTTTATCAAACCGAGGCTCAACTCGGAACATTTAATTTGCTTTTAGGCGATAACACGCGCAGCGCTTCCTACTCCGATATATTTCCTGAAAGTGATAAAAATGCTCAGTCGCTAGATTGTAACACTGCCGGAGTAATTGCCACATTACCCGGCATAATGGGCGTAATGCAAGCCAATGAAGTTTTAAAGTACTTTACTGATAAAACAAATTGTTTGACAAATCAATTACTACTTCTGAATGCTATTACTTTAAAAACAAGTTTCTTTAAGTTTGCAGCTTTAAATTCAACAACTAAGGTTTCTGAGGAGTATATTCTTAATAAGACTTACGATATTCCTTGCTCCACTTCAAACAAATTAGTTATAGACATATCCGAATTACAACAAATAACAAAAAATAGCTATACAATAATTGATGTTCGCGAAAAAAACGAATTGCCCATTATCAGCTCCCATAAAATAATTAACATTCCTTTATCCATTTTGAATGAGAGAATGGATGAATTGAAAAAATATACCAGTATTCTTTTTGTTTGTAAATCCGGGGTCAGAAGTAAAAAAGCAGCCCAATTAGCAAAAGAACAACTGATCGATTTACAAATCTATTCGTACAAAAACGGCATTGAAGAACTGATAAAACTTATTTAACATGAAACCAACTCATACAAATTGCTTTGAGTTATTAGACGGTAATATTTCTGTTTCTAAAACAACTCAAGTACTACAACAAGGCACACAGTTTCCTGATTCGGGCGCCTATTCAGTTTTTATGGGCCAAGTAAGAAATGATGTTATTGAAAACAAAACAGTACGAGCCATTCATTACACAGCTAATGTGGAAATGGCTAAACAGGTGATGACCGGTATTCTTAATGACGCATACAATGAATTTAACACAAATTTCGTTCATGTTTTACATAGCCTAGGCGAAGTATCCAAAGGAGAAATTTGTTTACTGGTAATGGTTGTATGCGGTCATAGAAAAGAAAGCTTTAAAGCTTGCGAATACATCGTTGAACGATTAAAAAAAGAATTACCCGTTTGGGGACAAGAAATATTTGAAGACAACACTCATACTTGGAAAATAAATAAATAATATGGTAAACATTTTATCGAAATCGAATACAGAACGCAGAGCCATTGCAGAAGCATTCTTGTCTGTTTCAAAACTGGAAACAATTGAAGCAATCTTAAATAAAAAAGTACCCAAAGGCGATGTTTTTGAAATGTCAAAAGCCGCAGGTTTGCTGGCCGTTAAGAAAACCAGTGATGTCATACCCGATTGCCATCCTCTACCGGTTGAATACACAAAAATATCACATACGGTCAATGGCACGCAAATCATAATCCATGTGGAAGTAGCAACCATTTACAAAACAGGAGTTGAAGTTGAAGCCATGTACGGGGCCTCTGTTGTGGCTATGACAATGTACGATATGCTAAAGCCAATTGACAAAGATATTACAATTGAAAAAATAAAATTACTCGAGAAAGAAGGCGGTAAATCAGACTTCAGAAAAGATACAGGTAAAGGATTAAAATCTGCTGTATTAATTGTTTCTGATTCAATTTATAATAAAAAGAAGGAAGACACTGGCGGACAAATAATTCTTTCTACGCTTAACAAAAACAACTTAGATAATACATCGTATGAAATCATACCGGATAATCCTAAAATATTAACTTCAAAAGTAAAGGAACTTTCTTCAAAAGTTGATTTACTTATCATCAGTGGTGGAACGGGATTAACAAAAACAGATAAAACTCCGGAAACAATAAAAAGTTTAATTGATGTTGAAATTCCGGGCATCATGGAAACGGCTCGCAATTACGGCCAAAACAGGACGCCTTATGCTATGTTTTCAAGAGGTTTTGCAGGAACGATTGGCGAAACACTTGTTCTTGCCATTCCCGGCTCAACAAATGGTGTAAAAGAAACTATGGATGCACTTTTTCCTTACGTACTTCATGGTTTCAAAATGCTGAAGCTTAAAAATAATGGGAATTAATTGGAGAAAATACAAACCCATACTAAAATACCATCGACTATTTGTTTTGAGTATTGTTTTCACATACATAATATTTAAATATCTAAATACACCGAATAACGACCAATATAATAACGGACAAATAAAACACGAAGGACGCAGAGAAAACGGATTCAATGAGGGTAGATGGATTTGGTATTACGAAAACGGAACTAAACAAATGGAGGGTGTATTTAAACACGGTAAAAGAAATGGAAAATGGAAAATGTACAATAAAAACGGTATAATTATTACAGAAAGAAATTATGAAAATGATAAACTTAACGGCCCTTTTTATGATTATTACGATAATGGTAATTTAAAAAGTGAAGGCGTATTTTTAAACGATATTATTTCGGGCCATATAAAAACACACAAAGAAAATGGAGAATTAATAAACTAAAATTAAAACAATGACAATCACAGATTACGATAAGAATTATAAGATGTTTGAAAATATGGCCATTTGGGAAGTAAAATCCCTTGATCACTTTTTTGAAGACGATGAAATGCTAAATAAAATATTTGCAGAGGAATACGGCTTCCCCTACTCAGAACTTAGCAAACATTTAGACACATTTAAAGACACGCCCGTAATGGTAGTAAGCAAAATACTCGACTATTTTGGCGATAAACATTTTTTTGTGTTTGAGAATAATAACAAACACCATAATGACCTGAAAAAATTACAAGATGATAAAATAATTAATTTCGGAATGGATATATACGTGATTAATCCGGCACACATTTATGTATTAATGATGGATAAAACCCAAGACCCTTCCAAATACGATACACTCTAATATGAAAATGATTAAAATAGGAATAGTTACCGTTTCAGACCGGGCCAGTGCCGGTGTGTATGAAGATCTTTCCGGTAAAGCTATCCAGGAAACATTGCGAAGCTATATTAAAGATGAATGGTTCCCCGTTTATAAACTAATTCCCGACGAGCAAACACTCATTGAACAAACACTCATTGAGCTTGTAGACATAGAAAAGTGTTGTTTAATTGTAACAACAGGAGGCACAGGCCCTGCGTTACGCGATGTAACGCCCGAGGCTACAGAAAAAATATGCGAAAAAATGATGCCCGGCTTTGGTGAACTAATGCGACAAGTAAGCTTACAATATGTGCCAACAGCTATATTATCACGCCAAACTGCTGGCATAAGAGGAAACAGTTTAATTGTTAATCTCCCCGGAAAGCCAAAATCAATTAAAGAATGTTTAGATGCTGTTTTTCCGGCCATTCCTTATTGTATCGATTTACTTAACGGTCCTTACATAACGGCTAATGAAGCAGTAATACAAGTTTTCCGGCCAAAAGCATAGTGAATTCATTGTGTCTTCTTCTGCCAATCGTTCTTCACATTTAAACACAGCGTGAAAATTATTTCAAATAAATCTCTTTCTCTCTCACTCATCAGTATCCTGATTGGTATCTCTATTTCATTTACACTAGTTTCGCAAGAAAAAAAAACCTACTCCGACCAATACTGGCTGCAATATTATGGACAATTACAATTAAACACTAAATGGAGTGTCCCATTTGATGCTGGCATACGAATGAGAAAGGCAATTTCTGAGAAAGCGGCAACACTTGCCAGAATAGCAATACAATATCAGATCAACAAAGTTCTTTCTACAGCCTTAGGCGGCGCTTACTTCTCGCAATATAATAACGACAAAATAGTAAGGGAGGAGTGGCGTGGTTATCAAGAGATTTTGATGAAACAAAATTTCAACAGGTGTTATACTTCACATCGGCTTCGTTTAGAAGAGCGCTATTATTATTCTTTACCAACAAAAACAGACTTCTTCAATTTCAGACTTCGCTACCGATTTTATTTAACAATACCTCTTAATCACACCAACATGTCTGCCAAAACTCTATATATAATTGCAGGAGATGAACTCTTTCTGAACTTCGGCAACACTGTTATTTACAATTACGATCAAAACCGTGCCATTGCAGGATTTGGCTACAAGCCGACTGACAATCTCTTGATTAATCTCACTTATGTATATCAATATACTCAGAAAAATAGCACAGATAGCTTTGAGCATAGCGATCTGTTATGGCTTGGAATTGCACAAACTTTATGTTTTCGAAAAAAAGACAAAACAGAAAATTAATTTCTATTTCAAAGTATCCACAAAAATAAATTTTAATCCAGCAGAGAGTAACACAATAAACAGACAATAAATAATAACTCGGTTGTTGAATTTTTTACTTCCTAAATAGGAACCTAAAAAACCACCACCAATAACAGCTCCTACCCAGTAAAAAATATTTGTATCTACTTTTTGAATCGAGGATAAATGCCCTAACAAACCTGATATAGAATTCAGCAAAATAAATAATGCAGAAATGCCTGAAACATTTTTAACACGCGTCCAGCCAAACATTAAAATAAGCGGTGTTAAAAAAATGCCGCCACCCACTCCAATTATTCCGGAAACAAAACCAATGATAGTTCCAAAAATCGCGCTCATCAACCACAAGTTCTTTACCTCTTTCGTTTCTTCATTGGTCTTTTGCTTTTTGATCAGTAAAAAAAAGGCCGAAACAATTAAAAATATTCCGGCAAACATTTTAAAATAAAACGCGGGCAGGATGATTAATCCACCAACAAAAGAAGCCGGAACTGAAAATACTACGAAAGCCAAGAATATTCTTTTATCAAAATATCCTTGCGAAATAAAACGATAAGAGGCGATGGCTGCTACAATTATATTTAGAACTAATGATGTTGGCTTAATACTCTCAGATGCAAATGACAGTAATGCCATAATTGCCAGATACCCTGAAGCACCGGCATGCCCTATAGAAGAATATAACGCGGCTATTACAAAAAATAAAACAAAGGCCGCTATTATAAAACTTAATGACATAAAGCTTATTAAAATTTCATAGTAAAATTACTGGGTATTCCGCGTTATTCCTAATAAAACATAATGATGTGATATTTATCACGAAATCATCTCACAAAAACTAAATAAATTTTACTCCAATTTCAATTTGCGGATTGTACTGATAGGACCCGGACAGTGTTCCGAATGACAATTCTCACAGGCCTGAACAACTGCATTGTAATTAAGCTTTGCATCCGATGTTTTTGATTTTGATAACTGAGTTAGTGAATTCAGATAAGCTGTTGCAAAACCATCGAACGAAGGTTTTTTTGTCTCTGAATCAGTTGGTGCAGCAGAATGAATCTTTAAAAACACATCAGGAAATTTGGCTGGAACTTTCCCGGCCATTATCATTTCCTTAAAACTTTTTGTGGAGTCGCGCATGGCGCGCATAAGTAAAGCGAGTTCGCTATCACCATTTGGGTTTATCGGTGGTTTCGCACAAGAAATTGAATCCGTTTTCTCGGCCGTCTCGATTTTTGTTTCCTTTTCTCTACTGCAATTTAAAAGTAACAAGCCAACAAAAATCAATGCCCCAATAACCAATTTATTTTTTAATGATAACACCATTTGCTTCAAATGAAATACTAACTTCCGGTTTTGTAATGTTTGCTATTTCTTCCTTTGATTTTCCTGCATCTTCAGCATAATGTTTCAATTCTGCAACCGAAACAATATCATTATAAGCAAAACCCTCTATAATTACAGTTTGTCCCGCCGCATCTTTTGGCACAAAAAAAGCATAATCTTTAAAACGTACTTTCATGCTTTGTTCATTACCTAAGTTAATGTTCATCCAGCAACCCTTCTTTTGACAAACTTCCTCAATAGTTCCTGTTACCTTAACAAATACAGAATCCTTTCCGGCTAACTGAGTGGTCAATTGCTTGGCATCAATAGCTCCTTCGGCGGTTATCGGATCACCATAATAATTATAATCAACTTCAACAGCGTCGGTTGTTGCTGCTTTCGTTTCTTTCGGTCCCTCTCTGCTACATGAAATAAAAGTAAATATTATTACCAGAAAAGTTAAGAGGTGATTCATCAATTTCATTGTTTCAAAGTTTTAATTATTATATATTCATTAAAGCATATTTAGCTCGTGCCTTCCTTGCTCTGTAATTCTGTCCGTAGTCCATGCAGGTTCCCAAGTTAGCTCTACTTGTCTTTTGTGTTGAGGATAGTGAGTCTCTAAAACTTCCTCTATCATCTTAATAATTACATCTCCCATCGGACAACCTTTACTGGAGAGGGTTAGCAGAATTTTAATGCCATTGATTTGAGAAAAACTAATCTCATAAATCAGACCAAGATCTATTATATTAATCCCTAATTCAGGATCTATTACTCCTTTTAATAAGGATAAAATATTTAACTCGGTTTCGTTAGCCTGATTATGTTCGTCCATAACTTATGCTCGTTAAAGTATTAGAAGCCGAAGGATAACAAATTTTTAATACATTGTACATATACAAAAGTGCGACTATAACCAGAAGTATGTTCGCTAATTGTAAAATGAAAGTGTATTCAAAAAGTATTCCGGTTAAAAACAATGGAAAGGCCAACACAAAGAGTGCAAAATGTAATTTTGCCACCGATTCGGAATATAAATCTTTTGGCAATGGCACTTTACTTTTTCCTGCCACACTTCCGTACTTATCCAGCCATACAATAAAAGGGAGTATTTTATAGGTTTGACCAAGAATAAGTAATGATATTACGCCAAAGATTGTTGCTGTTAGATATGCCATGCTGAATTTTATGTTTACTAACTCTCCTTTAAATAAATTGCTGTTGATTATAAATCCCATTAAAAGAGGAATTAGTATAAATACAACTGCAATAAGAGATTGTTTCATGCCTATATCCGGCATCCTTCTCACTCTTATTTTATAAATTTCATATACATAGGTTAAAAAACTAATAATACCAAGTGCAGCTATGCTAAAATAAATAACGCTTCTTTGTAATGTACAGAATACTAAAACATCCGTTAAAAACATAACCAGAGAACTATTTATAAAAAAATAACTAAGCTTTAATTTATTATCAGAAACCCTATGCGATAATAAAAACATAGGCAACAACTTTGAAGCTACACCAAATATTAATAAGATAAACCATCCTGCTATCCCAATGTTTGCATGAACTTTTAATAACGTTAAATGCTCAGTTCTGATAAAAGGATAAACAAAATTTACTGCCATAAATGCGCCTATGACTGCTGTAACAAATAACCAAAATATAGCCGTTGAAATAAAATCAAGAACGATTTCCTTACTATCGCTCTTTTTTATTGTTAAATACACATTTGTAAAAACCAAAATCACTGCAGTTATCAAAAGAGCAGCAGCCACAAGCATAATTACACCCACTCGAAAATTATAAAAACTATACACTAGTATTACAACTCCTAAATTAAATAGGGAAAAAGAGAGTCGTGATAATTTAATGCTGTACAATGGTGATTGTGTTAGTACAGGCAATAATTGATACAGGGCTCCTAAAATAACATTACTTGCCCATCCTAAAACAGCGAGATGTGTTATGGCAAGTAAATTAGGATTGAAATAGTGTAACCGAAAAGACTCCGGTGAAAGGGCCATCAATAAACATAACACAAGAAATGAAAATGCTCCCGCAATAAAATGAGGAATAACAATATTTGCAGGTGGAGCATTTTTTGTTCCGTTAATCATTCTTGTAAATAATTAAATGTACATTGTCTTCGTCCATCTTCTTTAGCTTCCACTGAAAATTTAATGCTGCCAACTCCGGAAACAAAAATTGCGGAACACGCTTATGCTTTACGTAAAGAGCCCGGCCTGATTGCAATTTGCTACACTCTTCCAAAATACTTATCATCGGTTTTGGCATTTCCATTTCACGAACATCAATTGTAATGGTGCAATTTCGATAGCGCGCGGCAGTTTTATCAAAATCCATGTCTTCATGAGTAGTAGCAGATTCTATAGTACTTTGAACCGCATCAGTTTTCATTATCAAAGTAACAATAACATCGTTCTGCTTCTTTACTTCGCAGATGTATCCCTTTTGTCGGAGTAATTTAATCAGGGGAATAGGCTCAAACGAATTAATAAGTTTAAAAACTTGATTTGCTTGAAGTTTATTTACAGAATTGTAAATATCATTAAATGGATCGAGATTAGAGGCGATTTGCGACCGCACATCCATTTCCATTACAGTTTTACTTTCCATTTGTTGCCAAAGACGACGATCTATCTGCCTTTCAGGCGTCTCGGTTTTTTCGTTCGTATTTACTGTAAATCCCAATTGGGCTAGTTTTTGAAAAAAAACATCTACACTTGAATTTCCGATTTTTGCCGCATCAGCTATGGTAACACGCGAAGCCAATATTTTTCGCAAAATGGGATTTCTCAGTTTTTCGAAATGCTTATTTATTGATGCAATCGCATCAATTGCTTTTTCGTTTGCCTTAATTAATTCGCTTATTTTGGTGTTTTCAGTAATTACCATCGCTTCCAATTGTAAAAAATTTTGGCTTGAAACACTTATACCGGTTAAACTATGCCTTGAGCAATTCTTTTTCCAATGCAATTGCCTTCGGAAACAGAATGTTGTTTTCTAAATGAATATGTTGAAATAAATCATCCTGATATTCCTTTAACTTCGCGAATGAAACCCTATAGGTGTTGCAGGCGTTTGAAGGCGGCGCATAATTATTGGTAAGATTTCTGAGCTTCTCTACTATTTCACCCGCTGCATCGTGTTCCAATTCCATCATTGAGATTGGATTTGCAACAGTGCCAAATCCTGCTGCCGCAACTTCCTTACCTTGTCTTTTGGATATTGCAAGATTCTTAATATATGGAAATAAAATATTTTCCTCCTTCATCATATGACAATTAAGTTCGTTCATTAAATCCATAAACAAACTTGCAATTTCTACCAACTCCGGATTTCGCTCACCATGTACTCGCTGTACTTTTTGAGTGTACTCAAAAATAACAGGGTTAGCCTGAATTATATACCGATGATGTGTATTTAATATGTAATCTGCTAAAAAGTCCAATTCCCAACTATCAAAATCTTGCGACGGAAGCGTTTGTGTGTTATTATCTAAGGCTTTTAATTCCTTCTCAAGTTCAACGACATCAACGCCCTTTTCCTGACAGCTCTTTGAGACAGTTTTTTTTCCTCCACAACAAAAATCAATTCCGTATTTTTTAAATATTTCAGCCTTTCTGTAATCATTCTTTACCATCTCGCCAATTGTAGCTTCTTTGTCGTTAGGATTAAATTTTGAGATTTTAACCCTCCAGTAATCAGGTCCTTCCTCTAAATATTCCCATTTGAAAATATTGCCTCTTTCGCCAAGTAATTGATAATACAACGGCTTGGGATCATGATCGTTGTAGATTATCAGACTTTGACCGCCCTCTAGGTCGTCGAATTTGTTAAAAATGGTTGGGTGCTTAAGTTTTGGTTCAATAACTGTAACATCAATAATATCTATAGTTTCCATAGCTTGATTTTTATACAAAGCTACAAGGAAGGCATAGCTTGTTTTATGATTATAATCATATTTAAATATGACATATCATTTACCTCACCAATACACAAAGTGCGATAATTTTATGCTTTTCATCATATTTATTTATTTGTTTGCGTTATTACTTTGCATATCATGTTGAAACTTAAAACAAACACCCGATTCTATTCGTATGACGAATACTATCAACTAACTCAACAGTGTTCTGCTAATCATACAACAACCGGAGACGAGCAATCGGCAAACAGGATTGATGCAACGAAACTGAATGCTCACCGAATGACCCGCATCTACAAGCAAATCAACCTTGAGGAAAAGCTTATAAAACTATTAACGAATAATAAGTCGATTAATTGGGATTGGCTTGTTATCTCGGAAGCTTGGTGTGGCGATAGCGCACAGTGTCTTCCTATTATTCATAAAATTTCGGAGCTTAACGAAGGCATCAACTTGAAAATAATTTTGAGAGATGAAAATGATGAATTGATAAATCAATACTCTACGAATGGCTCTAAATCTATCCCCAAACTCATTTGTACAAATTCTCTAACAAATAGCGAAATTGGTAATTGGGGGCCACGACCAACTGAAATTACTTCAATGGTTAAATCACTTAAGTCACAAAATCCAACTATTTCGCATGATGAATTTGTAAAACAACTTCATTTTTGGTATGCGAAAGATAAAGGACTTTCATTACAGGCAGATTTGTATTCTCTAATTTGCCAATGGATGAACAAATTTTAATTATAAGCCAAAAGTTCGCGCTCTTTATCGTATAAATCAATTAAGAAATTAGTTGGCAATAAGGAGGGCTTGTTAATGTATTCCCAAACCATTTCCTTGTAATACTGAATATTGGTCAGCAATGTAAGTTTATATGCTGTAAATCTTTGCACTAAATCTTTCGTCCCGATATCTTCAATTCTCATGTTCTTGAGATATTTAATATTAAGAGCGATTTCGTTAATAAACATATTCGGTCGAGAAACCTTTTCTAAAAGCGATGTTCTACCATAAATATGATCAATCATCTGCTTAAGCGTAAAGGTTCCCTTAAAGTAGGCTAAATTAGGCCCCGGACAAACAGCAACTCCTTGCGGCCGTTTCCTATCCTCAATTCCATATGTAATAAGTCCGCCAACCGATAATCCCTCACAAAGACACTCCTTCTCAACTACTTTATTAAATTCTCTTTCAAATTCCTCAGGTTTAAGATTCATCGATTTCAGAGATTCGATTTTCTTCGACTGATACTCGCGTGAGGCAACACATATTGGTTTTTCAGTAAATTCAGTATTAAACGCTAAATACTTTTTTACACAAGGACTTCCGGGGCGGTTTTTTGATATCCTCTCCTTAATAGTAGCAACAGATGTACTAAGTTTGAAATTATTAAATTTCACTCCCAAAGGCGAAGCATTACTTAAGTAATAGTCTTCCTCTCTAGAGTTTGATAATAATTCTCTAGTGTTATCATCGACTAAAGTGACCTCCGGTACTAATAAAAACGGACTGCCCCATCCAACTGAATCTACGCCATAATATTTTATTAAAAAATTATGTTCTTGAGAAGTGCCTACGCCGCCCTGAACAGATAATTTAATTTTGTAATTATCGCTCACCGCCTTCTTACCATTTTGTTTCAAGTAATCATTACACATCGCAATTAATTCTGCTCTTAGGGTCTCGCGCTTCAATTTAAATTCTTCCAAAACCGGACCTAATAAGACTCCATCCGATATAAAAGAATGCCCCCCGCAATTTAATCCAGACTCTATTCTAAACTCACTAACAATTAATCCTTTTTTTGCTAAGAACTTCCCCTGAATATATGCAGATCTGTAGTCACTGACTTTAACTATAATTTTCTTTTTAATTTTTCCCTTTTTATCAGGTAAGAAATCTTCAAAAGTAGCGCAATAACTATATAATTTTGGGTTTAATCCGGCTGAAAATACAACAGATGATTCCAAATCGCTGTGCGCATATCCACGTAATGCACTGTGCGCATCTGAATAATATTCAGGTAGTCTTTGCCCTTCTTTATCATACGTAAAATTATCGCATTTAGTCATGATATTAACATCAATACTTCCAGGATTTAGTAAAGCTATAAATTTTGCCTGCAGCTCAAGATTATCAAATTCATCCTTGTTTTCCCTTATTTGCATGTAAAGCTTTTTAATTTCGGAATCATCAGGAAACACATCTACTATTTCTTTAATTGCTTTACTTGTTAATATATCTTCCTCCATTATTTTTTCGAATTCAGATTTAATTAACTTGTTCATCAGATTTAAATATCCGGTAATACGTTTTGCCCTATAATCATCATCATTATTCGTGATTGGGACATAATCGATGTTGTTTTTTTTAGAGTGGTATCCCCGCATTTTTTCAATTAAGGTATCCTCAATAATCGATACTACTGAGTTTATTCCAAACTTGGCTACCTTAAGTGGTGTATCTACCGTGTAGCATAATCCCATGACAGGTATATGAAATGTATGTGACATTTGCGCTTCTTTAATGAATATTCAAAGTAAATTTAATTTCATTCTTAAAAATATGATTAAACGCATAGTTTGGTGTTAAGAGAGGGTAAGGCTTTCTTACACAAAATAGAAAATTAAGAATAGGATTTTAACCGGAAACTCAATCCTTAAGCACAGAAAACACGGAGACTTTTAATGAATAACACTAAACAAGAAATGTATAATGATTAACTAAAGACCCTCTGCGGCTTTGCGCCTCTGCGTGAAACTCACCACAGAAAAACAGAGATCACGGAGACTTTCAATGAATAACACTAAACAAGAAATAAGAAATGTATAACTGAAGTATCTGTGAAAATCCGCGCTATCTGCGGGAAATCAATACGGACTTTGCTTACGGATAATTTTTCCAAACCATTTTGGAAAGAATCGTTTGATTTTAACAGCTAATAACTCCTTGCCTCCAATGAAAATTTCTTCATCTTGATTGATGATGCCTTTAATGATTTGTTGAGCGCATACTTCAGCACTCATGGCGTTTTCATGACTCTCATCCATTTGTCCGTGTTGTTTGCCGCCATCACTTACCGCATTCAAAGAAACATTCGTCTTAACTTTACCCGGACAAACCATCAAGGTTTTTATCCCGAGCTTTTCAGTCTCTAAGCGTAAACTTTCAAAATAACCGTGTAAGGCA